>NZ_JABERS010000020.1:0-82084 GCF_013168745.1 Aeromonas sp. TW 6
CCTCTTTCTATTGCAAGCCACGCTGGATAAAGGCTGAAGGAACATCGACTGGAAACAGCCTTGCTCCCCCAACTCAAGTCGCATTTATGAATAATTAGTCAAAAATGTGCTTATCTGAACAGCATTGGCATCATCAGCGGGCCCTATTGTTCGACCGCTACCTCACCCGCCACTTCAGTCAGGATCCCTTCATGCAGGCGCTGGAGCAGGGGCTGGGTGCCGGGGTCTGGACCCTGTCGCAGGTGTCGCGGGGGCGGCTCGACCCCGAGTATCGCCACCACTTCTATCAGGCCACCGGCTGGCAGGAGGAGGTGGGGCTGATCCTGCCGGTGCGCGGCGGCCTCACCCTGATGCTGTTTCTCGGCCGCCTCGACAAGCGCAGCTCCCTCAGCCGTGACGAGCTGGCCAGGCTGGAGGCACTGTTCCCGCTGGTGCATTCGCTGTGCCGCCAGCACTGGCGGGAGGAGGCCGCCCTGCTGGCCCAGAGCCCGGCGCTACCGGGTGGCACCGACCTCAAGGCGACCGTGGAGCAGGCCATCGCCAGCGTAGGGGGGGCAAGCCTCACCCGTCGCGAGCGCCAGGTGGCGGGATTGCTGTTGCAGGGGCTCGACACCGAGGCCATTGCCGGTGCGCTCGGCATCGGCAGCGGCACGGTGAAGAATCACCGCAAGCACCTCTACGCCAAGTTGAACCTGCATTCCCGGGCCGAGCTATTCAGCTTCTTCCTCAATCACCTCATCACGGCGCCAGCCGGCGCGCCCCCATAACGACACCACCCCGCCGGGGCGGGGTGGTTCAAACCATGGGCAACGCCGTCAGATGCGGCCCTGATAACGCAGCGGGAAGCGCCCCTGCCCATCGGGCTGGCCGAGGAAGGGGAGCCCCTGTTTCATCTGGTCCGGCAGCTCGGGACCCGGTTTCAGGGTGCCCTGGAACAGGTACTGGCGATTGGCTTGCAACTCCAGCTTGCCCAGCACCTGCACCGCCTCCGAGCCCTGCTTGATCTCGGCCACCAGCCGGGAGTCGAGACAGGTGAGCGTGATCTCGGGATCCCCCAGGGCCAGCTTGCCCGCCGGGGTGTCCGCCTGTGCGTCATACCAGTGAAGATCCCCGTAAAGGTTGTCGCACCAGGGAGTGCCCTGGGCAAACTGATCGATCTTGAGCTGCAACTGACCCGTCGCCGTCAACGGGAAGGGGGGTCTCATCGGCACCCGCTCCAGCACCCAGAGGGCCGGCGCATTGAGGGTGATGTCGCGCCCGAAAGCAGCACCGTTCCAACCCAGGATCCCCTGCCCGTTGAGTCCGCTGCGCTCGCCAAAGCGCACCGACACCTCGGGCGCCAGCCGCAGCAGAGACCAGCCATCGAGATCCCAGCGCAACTGGGTGAGGGACTCGCTGGCATATTGCACCCGGGCGGCCTGACCGCTCCAGAGGGTGCCGCTCACCCCCTCCAACCGTACCAGATTGGGGGGCAGCGGCAGATGGCGCACCACCAGGGATGCAGGCAACTGGGCCAGCAGGAAACCGAGATAGGCCAGCAGGAAGAGACTGGCGATCACTATTTTTCGCTTCATTGGGAACGACTCAACTGCAAACGTCTGACCTTGACCAGCCCGGGGGCCAGCCCCTCGCGGGCCAGCTCGATGATCTGCACCTGGACGCCGTATTGATCCGAGAGGGTCGCAAGCCAGATCAGCAGATCATCGAACGGCACAGTGTCTATCCATACCTGCAGCTCCTGACCCTGGGGCTGCAAGCGGGCAATCTTGATCTTCTGGTTGAAGGCGGTGCGGTTCACCACGCCGTCCAGGGTACCGCCGGTATCGATCTGGCGCCCCTGTCCCCCCTGCATCGCCAGCACCTCCTGTCCCTTCTCCTTGAGCCAGGCCAGGGTCTGCTGCTGGTTCACCACCTGCCGCTCGCGCTCGGCAATGCGATTTGCCACCGGCTGCCAGATCGCCCAGTAGAAGAACCCGATGAGCAGCACGCAGCCCCCCACCGCCACCAGCCGCTGCTCGCGGGCACTGATGCCGCGCCACCAGCTCTGCAGTTTGTCCATCATGACGACCTCCCCTTGAGCACCAGCGCCCCTTCGACCTTTCCTTCGGTGCTTCGCACCTCACCCTGCTGCACCTCGAAGCGCTTGCCCGCCAGCTCGCGGAAACGTTCGATCTCGGTGAAGCCGGGGGCCGTCACCTGCAACCTCAGCTCGCCCCGGGCAGCATCGAAGCGCAGCACTTCGGGCTTGAGGCCGGGCACCTCGGCAAACACCGGAGCCAGCTCGGTCAGGAGCAACAGGACGCCATCCTGGGGAGCCTGCCCCAACTGCTGGAGGTGCTGGGTCATCTGGCTGCGCACGTTGACGATACGCGTCTCCCCCGGGAAGATCCGGGTGTAGACCTGCCGGATCTCCGCCTTGAGGGCCTTGTCCTGTTCCGTCAGCTGGTGCAGATGCACACCGCGCTGCACCAGGGCCACCAGCAACAATACGCCTGCCAGCACCGCCACCTTGCGCCACTGCAACCAGTAGCGGGCGTATTCGGTCTGGGGACGATAGGGCCCCTGCAGCAGGTTGGCCTGGCAGGTCAGCGCCCCTTTCGCCAGCAACAGCATGGGCAGTTCCGGGTCAGCCCCCTGCCAGTTGCCCGCCGCCATGGCGGGGATGGGAGTATGGCAGTGCAGGGTGACGGGTTCGGTCTGCGCTGCCAGCAGCATGGCCAGCAGGGATTCCTCCGCCACTATGCCCTGACGGGGGCCCTGGCGGACCAGCCACTCCTCCCCCAGCTGCAGGGCTGACCAGCCATCGGCGACGAGCGGCAGTGCCAGCACGTCGGGCAGCAGGTGCAGGGTCTTGAGCCCTGCCTGCTCCAGCCAGCCGAGCCAGGAGTGCATCTTCCCCTTGTCCACCGCCATCAGATCCACCTCGCGGCCCTGATGGCCGAGCACCACCAGGTGCAGATCGTCCACGTCTGAGGCGATCTGCTCCTCCAGCAGATAGGGCAGGGCCGCCGCACTCTGGCGGCTGTATTTGCCCGGCAGATTGACCCGCCGGAAGATAAGATCGCTGCCGGGCACCAGGGTCACCACGGGGCGACCACCGGCACGCTCCTGCAGCTCGCCGAGGGCGTGCGCCGAGGCCAGGATGCCGGAGGCGATGATCTCCTGCTCCTGCGCCGACCAGACCAGCCAGTGCACTGGCTGCTGCGCATTGGTCCCCAGACGGATGACCAGACTCTCGCTCACTAATGTCTCTCCTGCCATGCCCGCTCCTCCCTCAGGGGGGCGGGCGCACAGCCATGGGTTGCAGTCCAATCGGGGGATGCGCAGGGCAGCTGAAACCGCCCCACGCCCCCTTGTTATTCGGCGCCGCCGCTCAGGCGACGCAGCATCACCAGCTTGTTGTCCTTGCCACGCTGGAAGACGGTCTCAAGCCTGGCGCGGGTCTCCCCCACCTCCGCCAGCAGGCGGGCCTCGAAGAAGCTGCTCTTGATGTCCAGGGCGCCATCCAGCCCGGTGATGGCACCCGGCTGAACCTGCAACTGCTCCGTCATCTCCTGCTTGTTCTTCCACCCCTTCTTGGGGCGGCTGGTCAGCACCCGCTTGGCATCGTCCAGCCCGATCTTCCCCTGGTAGAGCCCCACCAGCAGGGCCGCCTGCTCCGGCCGGATGGTGTTGATGTTCACCACCAGCTTGTCATTGGGCAGGGAGCACACATAGGGGGCCAACCGGGCGTACAGGCTGGCGCTCACCCCGCGCACCGCCCGCAATTCGTCGGTGCCCAGCATCCGCTGGTTAGCCACCAGGTAGGGGGGATTGAGTCCCTCGTAGTAGGCATCCTCGGCCCCGTTGCTCGAGACCAGCTGGGTATCCTTGTCGGTCCAGTCGCGGATGGCGTCCGTCAGCTGTACCGCTTCGTAATCATCCACCTCGAGCTGGGCGAGCAGAGCCCGGAACACCTTGAACTGGTAAGGCTGGGCATCGAGATCGTCGCCGTTCTCCCCCTCCTTGAGGGGCACGCTCAGGCTGTTGAGGTTGAAGCAGGATTGCAGATCCCGCACCCGGCCCGAGAGGGTGCCATCCTCCACCGGGAAGACCCCGTCCTCCCGCGCCCAGTTCTGTCCCAGACTCACCCGATCCGGGTCGTCCTTGAAGTCCTGGTTCAGCACCTTGATCACCAGGGCCTCCGCCGACATGGCATACCACCAGGCCTGCTTGCCCAGGGTGAGGTTGGCGGTGCGGCGCAGCTCCAGTTGCAGGCGGCCACTCATGTTGCTGGCGACGATCACCATCACCGCGAGGATGAGCAACACCACCAGCAGGGCCATGCCCCCCTGGCGGCCCAGTGTAGTGCGGGATCGGCCCCGGCCGCGCTTAATTACCATTGTCCGCTCGCTGGCCACCAGCACCGATCAGGAACTGGCGACGTCGAATAGTGCCGTCATCCTCCGTGACGGACAGGGGAAAACGACGATCAGTTACCATTCTCTGCCCTCTGGCCACCAGCACCGATCAGGAACTGGCGGCGTCGAATAGTGCCGTCATCCTCCGTGATAGACAGGGGAAAACGACGATCAGTTACCATTCTCTGCCCTCTGACCACCGGCTCCGATCAGGAACTGGCGGCGGATGGTGCCGTAGTCTTCAAGCTCCAGCTCCACCGCCAGCCCGTAGGGCAGCAGGTCGCGCTGGGTCCACTCCTCCTTCCACTGTCCCTTGTCGTAGAAATAGAGGCGCAGCGCCGTCACGCCGGTCAGCACGGGCTGAATGCGCGGCTCGGTGCCAATGGCCGGATCCGGATAGAGGTAGCTCAACCGCTCCAGGGTCTGCCCCTTGAGACGCCAACCCACTCGTTGCAGGCCGGAGCGCGGCAGTATGCCGTCCGGATTGAGCCAGCCGCCGCGAATGAAGGCCATGCCCCAGTCGTCGCTCTGCTGGCCGAAGCGGGACGCCGCCAGCAGCACCTTGTTGTTCTCGCCGTCGATGCGACCGCTGCGCGGCACCATCTGGGTAATGTCCCGCTCCAGCAGGCTGAAGGCGAGCTGCAGTTCCGAGAGGCGGGCCTCCTTGCGCTTGGCCACCTCGTCGCTGGTCAGCACCCCTTGCAGCACCTGATAGGCCCCCAGGCTCAGGGTGGCGAAGATGGCGATGGCCACCAGCATCTCAAGCAGGGTAAAGCCGCGGTGGTGCGATGGGCGGGTGTTGCTCTGGATCATCGGCTGACACCGGCTCCGGATCATGGACGCACGTTGATGAATGTTCATCGGCTGAGATAGGTCCGGATCATGGCCACCGGGCTGTCGGCCTTGGGCGCGGTGCGCACTTCCATGTCCAGCGCCCTGAAGTTGCTGTCCGCCGTGGCGACGCCGCGATAGCGCCAGTACCAGGTCTGCCCGGCCATCTCCTCGTCCCCTTCCACCCAGCTGTCTCCCGGCCACTTGCCTTCGAGCTTCTGCTGCACCAGCTGATTCTCCACCACCCAGGTCGCCAGGGTCTTCTGCTCCAGATAATTGAGGCCGGCCAGGTGTTCGCTCGCGGTCTTCATCACCGCCAGCCCGGCGATGGCAAACACAGCCAGGGCCACCATCACCTCCAGCAGCGTCATGCCGCGCACCCGGGCGTGTCCGCCCGACAGAGCGGTGCGACGCGCTAGAACGCCCCCTGCGGGCCTGGCGCTCCTCACTCTTCTTCCTCTTCATCCTGCAGCAGGGAGAGACGACCGAACTCGTCCCCCCTGACGGTGCGCAGGTAGTGCAGATCCTCGTCCTGCTGGCTCAGGGTCAGCACGAAGGGAGAGAGCTCTCCCCCCGGAAAGACCAGGATCTGGGGTGTCCGCTCGCGCTCGTCCCGACCCCGCTCCTGGCGTTCATCCGACGCAGTACGCCAGTTGAAACCTTCCAGCTCCACCGCCAGGGTCATCCCCTCCGGCAACGTCACCGGCCCCAGCAGCCTGTCACCGGTCAGGGCGCGCCACTTGCGATCCTTGGGATCCCGGGACATAAACTGCCAGCCGTTCTCCTCGACCCGCAGCCCCAGCAGCCTGCCATCCATGACCGAATACTCCTGGGCCTGCTGCAGGGTCGCCATGAAGCGGCGCGCCTGCTTGTCCAGCTCCCGATCCCCCCTGGCGCCCCCCATGCTGAGGGTGACGGCGGTCGCCACCAGTCCCATCAACATGGCGACCAGCAACACTTCCAGCAGGGTAAAACCGGCCTGGTGACGGGCCGAAGAGGCCATCTTCATTCAGGCAGCCCCGGGGTGGCCCGGTGAGCACGACGCGGCGGAATCACTTATTGGAAGTCCTTCAGGTTCCAGTTGCCGATGTCGTCATCGGTCCCGGCTTCGCCGTCCATCCCCATGGAGAAGATGTCGATCTTGCCGAACTGGCCCGGGCTCAGCAGCTGGTACTGGTTGCCCCAGGGATCCTGCGGCAGGCGCTTGATGTAGCCCCCTTCACGGTAGCTGCGCGGCTCAGGGGATGCGGTCGGCTTGTTGACCAGGGCATCCAGCCCCTGCTCGGTGGTGGGGTAGCGGTTGTTGTCCAGCTTGTACATGTCGAGGGCGTTTTCCAGCGCCACTATGTCGGAGACCGCTTTTTGCTGATCCGCCTTCTCCTTGTTGCCCATCAGGTTGGGCACCACCAGGCTGGCCAGGATCCCCAGGATCACGATGACCACCATCACTTCCAGCAGGGTAAAACCCGATTGACGACGCTTTTGCATGACTGACTCCCTAACGAAATGAGATGGCATGAGCCATCAACGATTAACTGTTAAACCACAATCGTTCGATTGAATGTGCAGGTTCGAATGGCGAAGCCTATTCGGGCACCCGACCCTCACAGATTCACCATGTTGTTGAGCTCGAGCGAGTTGACCGCGGGATCGACCGATGTCACACGCACGCCAGCCTCACAGATTCACCATGTTGTTGAGCTCCAGGATCGGCTGCAGGATCGACATCACGATAAACAGCACCACCCCGGCCATGGAGACCACCAGCATGGGCTCGAACACCCCGAGGGCGATGTTCACCTGGGTTTCGAACTCCCTGTCCTGGTTGTCCGCCGCCCGCTCCAGCATGCTGTCGAGCTCGCCGCTCTGCTCGCCCGAGGCGATCATGTGCAGCATCATGGGCGGAAAAATTCTGGTTTCATCCAGCGACTTGCGCAGGCTGGTCCCCTCCCGCACCCGTTCGGTGGCCTCACCGATGCGCATGCGGGCATAGTCGTTGGAGAGCACTTCGCCGGCGATCTTCATTCCCTCCAGCAGGGGCACGGCGCTGGCGTTGAGGATGCTCAGGGTGCGGGCAAAGCGGGCGGTGTTGAGACCGCGGCTGACCCGACCGATCACTGGCAGGCGCAGTATCACCTGGTGCCAGCGACGGCGGCGCTTGTCGTCGGTCAGCCACCAGCGCCAGATCAGGCCGCCAATACCAAGGAGCAGCAGGAACCAGAGGCCGTAGTGCTGCAACAGCTCGCTGGTGCCGATGAGGAAACGGGTGGTGCCCGGCAGTTGCTGGCCCATGTGTTCGAACTGGGCCACCACCTTGGGCACCACGGCGGTGAGCAGTATGGAGATGACCCCCACCGCCACCAGGGTGAGGACGATGGGATAGATCATCGCCTGCAGCAGCTTGGTGCGCATGTGCTGGCGCTGCTCGGTGTAATCGGCGAGACGGTTGAGCACCTTCTCTAGGTGACCGGACTTCTCGCCGGCCGCCACCATGGAGCGGAACAGCTGGTCGAACACATGGGGGAAGGCCCCCAGCGAATCGGCCAGGGAATACCCCTCCACCACCTTGCTGCGCACCGTCGCCACCAGGCTGCGCAGGTGGGCCTTCTCGCACTGCTCGGCGACCGCCTTGAGGGCCTCTTCGATGGTGAGACCGGCCCCCACCAGGGTCGCCAGCTGGCGGGTGATGAGGGCCAGTTCTGCGGTGGAGGCGCCACGGCGAAACAGCACGAAGCGGTTCGCCTCCCGCTTGGCCTTCTCGGTGGTCTCGTTCACCTCGAGGGGGGTCAGCCCCTGCTCGCGCAGCAACTGGCGCACCTGGCGGGCGGAATCCCCTTCCAGCACGCCGCTCTTGTTGCGCCCCTTGCCGTCGAGGGCCTTGTATTCAAATGCCGCCATCTCAGTCTTCCCGGGTCACGCGCAGCACCTCTTCGAGGCTGGTCTGCCCCTTGAGCACCTTGTCGATGCCGTCGCGGCGGATGCTGGGGGTATGACCCCGGATCAGCCGCTCGATGGCGAGCTCGCCGCTGGCGCTGTGGATCGCCTCGCGCACCGCCTCGTCCACCACCACCAGCTCGTGGATGCCGGTCCGGCCGCGATAGCCGGTATGGTTGCACTGCTCGCAGCCCACCGGACGCCAGATCTGCTGATCCGGCGCAAGCTCGATGCCCATGGCAACACGCTCCTGCTCGGTGACAGGGTGCGGTGCGCGGCAATCCGGGCAGAGAGTACGCACCAGCCGCTGGGCCAGTACCGCCAGGAGCGACGAGGAGAGCAGGAAGGGCTCGATCCCCATGTCCCGCATCCGGGTGATGGCGCCGATGGCGGTGTTGGTGTGCAGGGTCGACATCACCAGGTGACCGGTGAGGGATGCCTGCACCGCGATCTGGGCGGTCTCGAGGTCACGGATTTCCCCCACCATCACCACGTCCGGGTCTTGGCGCAGAATGGCGCGCAGGCCCCGGGCGAAGGTCATGTCCACCTTGCTGTTGACCTGGGTCTGGCCCACCCCTTCGAGGTCATATTCGATGGGGTCTTCGACGGTCAGGATGTTGCGATCCCGGGAGTTGATCTCCGAGAGGGCCGCATAGAGGGTGGTGGACTTGCCCGAACCGGTCGGGCCCGTCACCAGGATGATGCCGTGAGGCTTGCGAATGAGTTCGCTGATGATGTTGCGGTTGGCCAGCGTCATGCCGAGCTGCTTGAGCTCGAGGCGCACGTTGTTCTTGTCGAGCAGTCGCAATACCACCCGTTCACCGTAGCTGGAGGGCATGGTGGAGACCCGCACGTCCACCGCCCGGCCGCCGATGCGCAGTGAGATGCGGCCATCCTGGGGCACCCGCTTCTCGGCGATGTCCATGCGCGACATGACTTTGATGCGCGACACCAGCAAGGAGGCGAGTTTGCGATGGGGGCGCAGGATCTCCCGCAGCACCCCATCGATGCGAAAACGGATCACCAGGGCCCGCTCGAAGGTCTCGATGTGGATGTCGGACGCCTCTTCTTTTATCGCCTCGCTCAACATGGCATTGATGAGGCGAATGATGGGGGCGTCGTCGTCAGCATCCAGCAGATCCTCGCTCTGGGGCAGCTCTTCGGCCAGGGCAAAGAAGTCCATCTCGTTGCCGAGATCCTCCATCAGCTGACGCGCCTCGGAGGAGTCACGCTGATAGTGGGCCATCAGGAGCGTCTCGAACTCGTCGTTGCCAAGCTGCTCCACCGCGAAGGCACAGCCCGCCACCCGGCGCACCTCCAGCAGGGTCTGGGGGGAGATCCCCTGACGACAGAGCAGCACCGGGGCACCCTGGCGCTCGGTCAAGATGGCCCCGAAGTTGCGGGCAAACGCGAACGGCAGTTCCGGCAGGGGAGCCGGCAGCTCGCTGCCATCGAGCTGGTAGGCGGCCATCAGGGCTTGCTCTGCACGAAGGGCTGCTCCTGCACCTGGGCGCGCACGCCGGTGGCGGTCGCCTGCTGCTGGGCCTGCATTCTCTGGATCTGCTGCTGCACCTCGGGGGACATCATCACGTCCTGGCCATAGGCGGGCAGCACCTGGCGAGCCGGCGAGGTGGCATAGCCCTCTTCCGCAGCCCGGCTCAGCTGCTCGGCCCTGAACAGGGTGTACTTGTTGCTGGAGACCCCGGAGTAGACATTGGCGTCACGCAATATGGTCGGGCGGATGAAGACCATCAGGTTGCGCTTGGCGGTGGAGGTCTTGGAGGAACGGAACAGGTAACCCAGCACCGGAATGTCCCCGAGCAGGGGCACCTTGGAGATCTGCTCCTGGGTCTGTTCGTCCATCAGGCCACCCAGCACCACTGTCTCGCCGCTCTTGACCAGCACGGCGTTCTTCACGGTGCGGGTATCGAAGGTGGGGCCCAGGTTGGCGGTCCCGGTCGCCTGCTTCTGTGCCACGCTGGAGACCTCCTGCTCAATGTTGAGCAGCACGGAATCTCCTTCGTTGATCTGGGGCGTCACCACCAGCTTGGTCCCCACCGTCTTGCGCTCTATGGTGTTGAACACCTGATCGCTGGTGGTGGAGCTCTGGGAGCCGCTCTGCACCGGCACTTCCTGACCGACGTTGAAGGAGGCTTCCTTGTTGTCCATGGTGACGATGCTCGGGGTGGAGAGGATGTCGTTCTTGCTGTTGGTGGAGAGCGCCGTCACCAGCGCCGCCCAGTCTCCGTGATAGAAGCCTGCCGCCATGCCGCTGAAGCTGCCCGCCAGGGATGACAGGCCGTCGGTGTTGCCGTTGTCTTTGTAATCCTTGGCGGCGATGGCCAGGGAGCCGATGGGCAGACCGGTGTCGGTGAACTGGGTGCCGCCGCCATTGGTGTTGGCCCACTGCACCCCGAGGTTCATGCCGTCACCATCCGATATCTCGACGATGATGGCCTCCACCAGCACCTGGGCACGGCGAATGTCGAGCTTGGCGATGACCTGCTCCAGCTCGGCCATCACGTCCGGCTGGGCGGTGATCACCAGGGCATTGGTGGTCTCGTCGGCGGAGATGGCGAGCTGGCCGCCGCCGATGCTGGCGCCGCCCGTGGCCGTGGCAGCCGCCCCGCCCTTCTTGTCGGCGGCGATGCTGGAGCTGACCCCCTTGAGGACGTCCACCAGATCCTTGGCCTTGCCATATTTCAGGTAGAAGACCCGGGTGTTGCCCTGGCTCTGCAGATCCCGGTCGAGCTGGCGCACCATCTGGATGATGCGGGCACGGGCCTTGGGCTCGCCGCTGATGACCACGGAGTTGGTGCGCTCGTCGGCCACCACCTTGGGGGAGAGCAGCAGCGAGGCGTTGGCCCCCTGATTGCTGCCATCCTTGTTGAGGTTGGTCACCAGCCGCACCATCTCGCCGGCGGAGGCGAACTTGAGCTTGATGACGTCCATGTCCTGATCCCCCGCCTTGTCCACCCGGCGAACTACCTCCACCAGGCGGTTGACCACGGCGGCGCGGCCGGTGATGAGCAGCACGTTGGAGGGCTCGTAGTGGACCACGTTGCCGCCGCCGGCGTTGTCGTTGAGCTGACGCAGCAGGGGGGCCAGTTCACGGACCGAGACATTGCGCACCGGCACGACCCGGGTCACCATCTCGTCACCCACGCCGGGGTTGGTGTCATCCACCACGGGGATGGCCGAGGTCTTGGCATCCTTGGAGCGCACCACCTTGAGCACGCCGTTGTTCATGGGCACCACGGCAAAGCCGTAAACGTCGAGCACGCTCAGGAAGAACTGGTAGTACTGATCCTCGTTGAGCAGGTCATAGCTGCGCACGTTGATCTTGCCGCGTACCGATGGCTCTATGATGATGGTTTTGTTCAGGTTCTTGCCGACCGTGTTGATGAACTCCTCGATGTCGGCGTTCTTGAAACTGGCGGAATACTCGGTGGCCCAGGCAGAACCAGCCATCATCAAGGCTGCCGCCATGGTGGCCAGACGCCAGCCCTTCCCTTTATTTGTCATTCTTGGTGCTACTCCAATTCATTATTCTGACAAGCCGACATAGACGTCGTAGAGCTGTCCTTGCCGCTCGACGGTGACGGTCATTTCCGTGGCGCCCGCCACCTGCTGCATCGCCTGCATGGCCTGGGCGTTGTCACGCAGATCCAGGCCGTTGATGCTGACCGCCAGATCGTTGGCGACCAGTCCGAGTTGATTGAACAGTTCCGGATTGCGACCCGGGTTGAGGCGATAGCCGGTCATGCGACCGTCCACCCGGACCGGAGAAATATTGAGGTAATCGGTGATCTTGCCCGGGTTGCCCAGCAGTTCGCTGCGCACGGAGGAGAGTCCCTCCTGGCGGGCCGGTTTGGGCAGGGGCTTGCCATACTCTTCCCCGTCCAGCATCAGGGTCTCGTCACGGCCGTCCCGGGCGATAATGACCCGATCGGCAAACACCTGGCGGATCCTGGCCTGAGTACCGTCGATGTAGTCTCCGATGCCGTAAGAGTTCTGTGTCCCGTTGTGGGCGATGATGGCGATGGACTTGGCGGGATCCGAGCTTGCCAGCACCCCGTTGAGCTGGGCGTTGAGCTGGGTTTTCGGGGCATCCACCGCCACCGTCTCTGCCGCCTTGTCCGCCTGGGGTTGCAGCGCCTTGCCAAAGAGAGAGAGGCGGCTGAGGTTGCCAAGATCGAGGCGATCGCCACCACTCCCCTGCACCGAGGTGACCGAGGGTTGCCAGGGGGTCAGGGGAGCGGGCTGGGCCAGTTCGTACAGGCGCCAGGTGAGCACGGCACACTGCTGGGCCAGCAACAGCAGCAGAAGCCAGAACAGGGGCTGGCTGAAACGGGAGAGTGGCATGGCCTTGCAGCGAGCCAGAAGGGAAGTCAACAAATCATCCCTGAACGGTAGCGTCATCTTTCTCAAAATTGTCTGGCATCCAAGTCGGTTGGCTATTGTGTACGGCAATGGACCCAGAGACAACCGACCGGATGGGACCAAGGGGTGAAAATTCAGTTTCCGTCACACCCGGATGCCCCCTGTTTCTATCCCGGGGCCCGCCTCTGGTATAATCAGGCACCTTTTCAGCCATCCCGGAGCCGATCCATGTCGAATCCAGCACAAAGCAGCACTCAGGTCCGTCTCGACAAGTGGCTGTGGGCCGCCCGCTTTTACAAGACCCGCAGTCTGGCGCGGGATCAGATCGACGGCGGCAAGGTGCACTACAACGGCCAGCGCACCAAGCCGGGCAAGGCGGTCGAGGTCGGCGCCCTGGTGCGATTCTGGCAAGGCCAGGACGAGCGGGAGGTGCGGGTGCTCGAGGTGAGCGAGCAGCGCAAATCCGCCCCGCTGGCCCAGCAACTCTATGAAGAGACAGAGGCCAGCCTGAAGAAACGGGCCGAAAACAGCGAAGCCCGCCGCTTCAACAGCCAGTTTGCCCCAAGCCCGGAGCGCCGACCCGACAAGCAGGAGCGACGCCAGCTTATCCGGGTCAAGCAATCCTAATCCGCGTCTGTGGCCCCTTTATGACGACAGGTGGAGGAATTAGTTCCTAACCACCTGTTTAACAATGTGTTTATTTTTCCCCAAGAACATCCTAGGAAACCATGATGAGTAACCAAGACCTCCTGTATCGCTATCTGTTCGAAGAGTACGAAGTGCGTGGGGAGCTGGTCCAGCTGGATCGTACCTACCGCCACATCATCGACGCCCAGAACTACCCGGTACAGGTGCAGCACCTGCTGGGCGAGCTGCTGGTTGCCACCAGCCTGCTGACCGCCACCCTCAAGTTCGAAGGCTCCATCACGGTGCAGCTGCAGGGGGACGGTCCGGTGCGTCTGGCCGTCATCAACGGCGACAACAACCAGCAATTGCGCGGCGTGGCACGCTATGAAGGGGAATTGCCGACGGACGGCAAGCTGCAAAGCCTGATCGGCAACGGTCATCTGGTCATCACCATCACTCCGGATCAGGGAGAGCGCTATCAGGGCATCATCGCCCTGGAGGCCGACACCCTGGCGGCCTGTCTGGAGCACTACTTCGCCCAGTCCGAACAACTGGCCACCCGCCTCTGGATCCGCACCGGCCACCACGAGGGCGAGCCCCGTGCGGCGGGCATCCTGCTGCAGGAGCTGCCGGCCCAGAGCGAGGATCACAGCGAAGATTTCGACCACCTGGTCCAGCTCACCACCACCATCAAGGACGAGGAGCTGTTCGGTCTGGACGCGGAAGAGATCCTCTACCGCCTCTACCACCAGGACAAGGTACGGGTGTTCGATCCCCAGGCCATCGAGTTCCGCTGCACCTGCTCCCGCGCCCGTTGCGAAGGGGCCTTGCTGCAGATAGACAAGGAGGAAGCGGTATCCATGGTGCAGGAGCTCGGCAAGATCGACATGCACTGCGATTACTGCGGCGCCCACTACGAATTCGACGGGATAGACATCGAAACCCTGTTCAGCAGGGCTCCCGGTAATGATGCAAACCAGTTACACTAATCAAAGGCGGGCAAAACCCGCCTTTAACTTAAATAACAAAAAAATACCCTATTTTATAAAGTTTGATGGCGATCGCTAAAAACTACCACCTAGGTGGTAGCATGAACGTCAGATAGAACCCTACACACCTCTGAACCCAGGAGAATACAATGACAATCGTGGTAGAACCCACCCTGGCCCAACAACTGAAGCTGGACCAATACGGTATCAAAAACAGCCAGGAAATCGTTCGCAACCCCTCCTATGAGCAGCTTTTCGCTGAAGAGACCCGCTCAGACCTTGAGGGCTTCGAACGTGGCGTCGTCACCGAGCTTGGCGCCGTCAACGTCAACACCGGCATCTTCACCGGCCGCTCCCCTAAAGATAAATATATCGTCAAAGATGCCACTACCCAGGATACTGTGTGGTGGTCTGACCAGGGTAAAAACGATAACAAGGCGATTACCCCGGAAGTGTGGTCACATCTGAAAGGGCTGGTCACCAAACAGCTCTCCGGCAAGCGTCTGTTCGTGGTGGACGGCTTCTGCGGCGCCAACCCGGACACCCGCCTGGCGGTGCGCATCATCACCGAGGTGGCCTGGCAGGCGCACTTCGTGAAGAACATGTTCATCCGCCCGAGCGAAGAGGAGCTGAAGGCCTTCAAACCGGACTTCGTGGTGATGAACGGTGCCAAGTGCACCAACCCGAACTGGAAGGAGCAGGGTCTCAACTCCGAGAACTTCGTCGCCTTCAACATGACCGAGAAGATGCAACTCATCGGCGGCACCTGGTACGGTGGCGAGATGAAGAAGGGCATGTTCTCCATGATGAACTACTTCCTGCCCCTGCGCGGCATCGCCTCCATGCACTGCTCCGCCAACGTGGGCAAGGATGGGGACGTGGCCATCTTCTTCGGCCTCTCCGGCACCGGCAAGACCACCCTCTCCACCGATCCCAAGCGTCAGCTGATCGGCGATGACGAGCACGGCTGGGATGATCACGGCGTGTTCAACTTCGAAGGGGGCTGCTACGCCAAGACCATCAAGCTCTCCGAAGAGGCCGAGCCGGACATCTACCACGCCATCCGCCGCGATGCGCTGCTGGAGAACGTGACCGTGGCCGCCGATGGCACCATCGACTTCGACGACGGTTCCCGCACCGAGAATACCCGGGTCTCCTACCCCATCTATCACATCGACAACATCGTCAAGCCGGTCTCCAAGGCGGGTCACGCCACCAAGGTGATCTTCCTGACCGCAGACGCCTTCGGTGTGCTGCCCCCGGTCGCCAAGCTGACCAAGGAGCAGACCAAGTACCACTTCCTGTCCGGCTTTACCGCCAAGCTGGCCGGTACCGAGCGCGGCATCACAGAGCCGACCCCGACCTTCTCCTCCTGCTTCGGCGCGGCTTTCCTCAGCCTGCACCCGACCAAGTACGGCCAGGAGCTGGTGAAACGGATGGAAGCGGCAGGGGCTGAAGCCTATCTGGTCAACACCGGCTGGAACGGCACAGGCAAGCGGATCTCCATCAAGGATACCCGTGGCATCATCGACGCCATCCTGGATGGTTCCATCGAGAAGGCGCCGACCAAGGTACTGCCGGTGTTCAATCTGGAAGTGCCGACCGAGCTGCCGGGCGTCAACCCCGCCATCCTGGACCCGCGAGACACTTATGCCGACCAGGCCGAGTGGGATGCCAAGGCGGCCGATCTGGCCGGGCGTTTCATCAAGAACTTCGAGCGCTTCACCGACAACGACGAAGGCAAACGCCTGGTCGCGGCGGGCCCGCAGTTGTAAGAAACGCGCCTCGCGTCTCGCAATCCCGTACCGGTCAGCCCTGCTGGCCGGTATTTTTTTGGCCGATGCGCGGCATATGGCTCCCGCCAAGCCTTGCCTTGACGGCCCTTGCGCGTTAGATTCAGCCAAACTTTATACAATATACAATTTTGCAACCTGCCCGTGACCCCAGCATGACCCCACCTTACAAGACCCGAACCCAGATGGTGATGGAGAACCTCCGCGGCCGGATATTGCGTGGCGAGTTTGCAGCGGGCGCCCCCCTGCGCCAGGACGCCATCGCCAAGGAGCTGGCGGTGAGCCGCATCCCGGTGCGGGAAGCCCTGATGCAACTGGAAGCCCAGGGGCTGGTGAAGTTCGAGGCCCATCGCGGCGCCGTGGTGACCATGCTGGATGCCTCGGCCATCGAGGAGCTCTTTTATTTGCGGGCACTGCTCGAAGCCGATACCCTGTTCCACGCCGTCGACCTGATGACGGAGGAGACCTTCGCCCAGGCGCAAGCCATCCTCGCCCAGTTTGATCTGGCGCTGGAGTCTGGCACCCAGATCGAACACTGGGCCGAGTTGAATCACCGCTTTCACGCCACCCTTTACCAGGCAGCCAATCGCCCCCAGGCACTGGAACTGATCGCCCAGATCAATCTGAGCTGCGACCGCTATGTGCGTTTCGAACTGCTGTTCGACCAGGGCGGCGTGGACAAGGCCGAGCGGGAGCACGCCCGACTCCTTGAACTGTGCCGCGCCCGGCGCAAGCACGAAGCAGTGGTACTGCTCAAGCAACACATCGAGGCGGCAGGCCAATCGATCAGACAGATCCTGGCAAGCGGCCACCATCAATGAACACTCACATCACCACAAGCTGGCAATAACGACATGAACCATTTCGAGATTATTGAAACCCGCGTCGCCCAGGTCAGGGCCACACTGGCCACGCTGGAGCTGGACGCCTTCATCGTTCCCCACGACGACGAGCATCTGGGGGAGTACATTCCCGCCTATGCCGAGCGGCTGGACTGGATCACGGGTTTCAACGGCTCCGCCGGGCTCGCCATCATCCTGGCGCATCGGGCGGCCCTGTTCATCGACGGTCGTTATACCGTGCAGGCCCGCATGCAGGCGCCGGCCGAGCTGTTCGAGTTTCTCCACCTCAATGAAGACCCCCACGTGCAGTGGCTGGCGGAGCAGTTGCCCTCAGGCTCCCGGGTCGGCTTCGATGCCCGCCTGCACAGCCTGGCCTGGTATCAGAACGCCAACGCCGTGCTGGCCGATCACGGCATCGAGCTGGTGCGCATCGACGAGAACCCCATCGATCTGCACTGGAGCGATCGTCCCGCTCCGACCAAGAGCCCTGTCATCCTCTACAGCGAGGAGCTGGCGGGCCAGTCCAGCCAGGCCAAGCGCGAAATGCTGGCCAGCGATCTGCGCAAGCGCGGGCTGGATGCGGTGTTGCTGACCCAGGCCGAGCCCATCAACTGGCTGCTCAACCTGCGTGGTCGCGACGTGGAACGCCTGCCGGTGGTGCTGGGCTTTGCGGTGCTCTACGCCAACGCCACCATGGATTTCTTCGTCGACACCGACAAGATCGACTGCTTCGCCTTCAGCCAGCACGTGGGGCAGGATGTCTCCGTCTACCCCATCGACAAGCTGGGTGACGTGTTGCAGCGCATCGGCGAGGATCAGCAGAAGGTGCTGGCCGACCCCAACACCGCCAACGCCTGGACCCAGCTCGTGATGGAAGAGGCGGGCGCCATTCTGGTGGCCGGCCAGGATCCCACCATGCTGCCCAAGGCGTGCAAGAACCCCGTGGAGCTGGCCGGCATGCGTGCCGCCCACCTGCGCGACGGCGTTGCCGTCACCCGCTTCCTGGCCTGGCTGGATCGCCTGATCGCCAGCGGCGAGTTCGACGGTGTGGACGAAGGCACCCTGGCCGACCAGCTGGAAGCCTTCCGCCACGAGCAGGAGCACTATGTGGAGCCGAGCTTCGACACCATCTCGGCACTCGGCCCCAACGCCGCCATGTGCCACTACCGCCACACCAACGGTACCCCGCGCGCCTTCGGCCAGGACAGCATCTATCTGGTGGACTCCGGCGCCCAGTACCTGGACGGCACCACCGACATCACTCGCACCGTCAAAGTGGGTGAGGTGACTGACGAGCACAGGGCCATGTTTACCCGGGTGCTGCAGGGTCATATTGCCCTGGATCAGGCCCGCTTCCCCCGCGGCACTGCCGGCATCCAGCTCGACGTGCTGGCCCGCATGCCCCTGTGGCAAGCCGGTTACAACTACGACCATGGTACCGGACACGGGGTCGGCCACTTCCTCAGCGTGCACGAAGGTCCGCAGCGCATCGCCCCCAAGGGCAGCCTGGTGGCCCTGCAGCCGGGCATGGTGCTCTCCAACGAGCCGGGCTACTACCGGGAAGATGCCTTCGGCATCCGCTGTGAAAACCTGGTGGTGGTGACCGAGCAGGAAGCCCGTGGCGAGCTGACGATGCTGGGCTTCGAGCGACTGACCTATGTGCCGTTCGACATCCGCCTCATCGATCGCAGCCTGCTGAGCCCGGCGGAGTTCCGCTGGATCAACGAATACCATGCGGAGGTCTACCGCCGTCTGAGCCCGCTGCTGGAGGGCGAGGATCTCGCCTGGCTGGAGCAGGCGACCAGCCTCCTCTGATGACACAGGGCCTGCGGGCCCTGTTTCTTTATCTGCGGCATGCCACAAATGCCCCCCTTGCATCGACTCCCCGCCCCTTCTACCCTGTGCCTCCTTTTTGGCTGCCCCGCAGCAGAGACCCGATGAGAGGAGCCCCGATGCACTCGTCCCCCGTATTGCGCCTTGCCACCCACACCGACATGCACGCCATCTGGCAGATAGATGCCGATGTCTTCGGCGAGGATGTCTACCCCGGTTTCTTCTTTCGCCAGGCCATGGATCTGTGGCCCGAACTGCTGGTCGTCGCGGAGCGGGAAGACCGGCTGCTGGGCTATGCCCTGGGGGGGCTTGGTCAGGATCGGTCGCAGGGCTGGCTGCTCTCCCTCGCGGTGCGTCCCGAAGCGCGCGGCTTCGGCCTGGCCGAGCAAATGATGTTGCAGGTGGAGCAGGCTCTGGCGCATTTGCAGGTTGCCCGGGTGAGGCTGACCGTGGATCCCGCCAATCCGGCCCAGCGCCTCTACTTCAGGCTGGGTTATCAGCAGTTGGCAGAAGAGAGAGGCTACTTCGGGCCGGGCGAGGATCGCCTGCTGCTGGAAAAAGCCCTGATCTGACCATCCACCACCGGCACGGGAGTCTTCCGGCCACATAATTGGTTACACTTTGCGGGTTTAATGCGCAATCTGGTTGGCGTAAAGTGCAATTCATCACCAGATTAATCCGATGCCCGCCCAGGAGGCCCATCATGTTCAAACGTATTGCTCTCGTCACCCTGCTGGCGGCCACCACCGCCATCACCGGCTGTGCCAACAGCGACGTCTACTCCGGCGATGTCTACACCAAGGATCGCGCCAAGCAGGTACAGACCGTCAGCTATGGCACCATCCTCTCCACCCGCCCCGTCAAGATCCAGGCCGATGAGAACTCCCTGATCGGCACCATTGGCGGTGCCGTGGTCGGCGGCCTGCTCGGCAGCACCATAGGCGGCGGTCGTGGCAGTGACATCGCGGCGGCCGGTGGCGCCATTGCGGGTGCGGCGGCCGGCAAGGCGGCAGGGGACAAACTCAACCAGGTTGACGGGGTCGAGCTCGAGATCAAGAAAGAGAACGGCGAATCCATCGTGGTGGTACAAAAGGCCAGCCCCACCTTTGTACCTGGTGCCCGGGTCCGCATGACCCAGGGCAACGGCACCATCAACGTGGCCGTGGTGAACTGATAGCGCCGCTCAAGGTGCAACTGCCATAAAAAAGGTGAGCCCGGGCTCACCTTTTTGCGCTCTGCACCACTGAGGATTCACTCCCCCAGATGCAGCCAGGCCGCGATGGACAACTGCAGGCCCACCAGGTCGGCATGGTGGAACAGGGCATGCAATGATGCACGATCCCCGGCCACCTGCATCATCAGACGCTGTTGCGCCTGCAGGTCGGCCAGCCAGGAGGGTGGCACCGTCAGCGTGCCTGCCGCCTCGGCAACCAGGGATACCCCCTCGAGCAGGGCATGCAGCGCCCGTTGTTGTTCGCCAGCATCGTCACTCTCGAGCCAGAGCTGCTCATGATACTGCCAGTGCTGCATACCCAGGGTAATGCTGGCCTTCTGACCTTTACCCTCAATCCTTTGCAGGGGCTGCACGGCCAGTGGCTTGCCAAGCCCAGCCAGCCTGTATCCGCGCTGCGCCTTGGACTGGGCACCCAGCCGCAATCCTCCCAGCGCCGCCAGCTTGCTCGCCAGGGTGAACAGCGCGCGGGCATCGCCGGATTTCAGCTCCAGCTCCAGCTCGTCGATCCCGGTACGCCCCAGGGCACCGGCAATCTCCCCCTGATCCCAGGCCAGCTCGATCTCGGCATCTCCGAATGCGATCAGCCAGTGGCGGCGCAGGAAATCGGTGCTGAACTGGGCCACCAGACGGCTCTGGAGTTCATCGCGCACTGCCAGACTCGGCCAGATATCGACAGGAAAGGCAGACAGGGTCGGAATGGTTCCCTCCACCGGGGCGTTGTACTCGGGTCTGGCGTGCAATCCGCCCACGACCTGCCCCCGGCACTTGATGGTCTGCTCGGAAAAATCATCGCTGCGACGAATGCGCAACCCCATCTCGAGCCCACGCAAACCCAGATCGGGCGTGTCGAAATAGACGTTGCCAAGAGCGGCTTGATTGGAAGAGATAATCTCTAGTGAATTCAGAAGCTTGGAGAGGGATTCTTGAATATTGCTGGTGACGAAAAACTTTATCTCGATCTCAGTTTGCATAGTCATTCCGGGCTGGCGGGCAACTTTGGGGGGCATGTTCAGAGTCGCGAGGATATAATGCCAGCGACAGTTCACGATTAATTCACGGTTTTATTGATGGCACAGTTCGGTTACCATGCGCCCCTCATAAAATCGTATCGAGTGTTTTTTCACCGACACAGGTTTGGCCATGCCAGTAAATACTATTTTGGGTCTTTTTGCCAAGTCCCCCATCAAGCCGCTGCAGAAGCATATCGTCAAGGTTCACGTGTGCTGCGAACAGCTCATTCCCTTCTTTGATGCCGTCGCTGAAGACCGCTGGGAAGATGCCGAGAAGATCCGGCAACAGATCGCCCAGCTGGAAAAAGAAGCGGACATCCTCAAGCGCGAAATCCGCTTGAAACTCCCCCGCGGCCTGTTCCTGCCGGTCGCCCGTACCGATCTGCTGGAGCTCTTGACCCAGCAGGACAAGATTGCCAACCGTGCCAAGGATATTTCCGGTCGCATGCTTGGCCGCAAGATGGAATTCCCCACCGAGATGCGCGCCGATTTCATGGCCTATCTCAAACGCTGTATCGATGCGACCGCCCAAGCCGAAAAAGCCATCGGAGAACTCGATGAGCTGCTCGAAACCGGCTTTAAAGGACGTGAAGTTGAAATGGTTGCCGAGATGATCCACCAGCTGGATCTCATCGAGGACGATACTGACACCATGCAGATCGGACTGCGCCAACAGCTGCAAGCCGTTGAGCACAAATACAATCCGATCGACGTTATGTTCCTCTACAAGATCCTCGAATGGGTAGGTGACCTGGCTGATCAGGCAGAGCGCGTTGGCGCCCGTCTGGAATTGATGCTGGCTCGTTCGTAATCGACTGACTGGGTAAACACTACTAATGGACATTATCGCGAATTACGGCACCACCCTGGTGCTCGTGGCGGCCTTGTTCGGCTTTTTGATGGCCTGGGGCATTGGTGCGAACGACGTCGCCAACGCCATGGGCACATCGGTCGGCACCAAGTCCCTGACCATCCGTCAGGCGATCATCATCGCCATGATCTTTGAATTTGCCGGTGCCTATCTGGCCGGTGGCGAAGTGACGGCCACCATCCGCAGCGGCATCATCGACAGCAACGCCTTTGCCGACACGCCGGATCTGCTGGTGCTCGGCATGATCGCCTCCCTGCTGGCTGCGGGTCTGTGGCTGATCCTGGCCTCCTATTTCGGCTGGCCCGTCTCCACCACTCACTCCATCATCGGCGCCATCGTGGGCTTCGCCGTGGTGAGCATCGGTCCGGAAGCGGTACAGTGGAACAAGTTTGGCGGCATCGTCGGCTCCTGGGTAGTCACGCCGGCCATCTCGGGCATCATCGCCTACTTCATGTTCATCAGCGTGCAGAAGCTCATCTTCAACACGGACAATCCCCTAGACAACGCCAAGCGCTATGTCCCCTTCTACATGTTCCTGACGTCCCTGGTCATCTGCCTGGTCACCATCAAAAAAGGGCTGACACACGTCGGTCTGCACCTGAGCAATGGCGAAGGCGCGCTGCTCTCCGTCGCCATCTCTATCGCGGTGGCGTTTGCCGGCTGGATCTATATCCGCGGCCAGCAGTACAACCCGAAAGATGACAGCAAGATGCACTTCGCCAATGTGGAGAAGGTGTTCGGCATCCTGATGATCATCACCGCCTGCGCCATGGCCTTCGCCCATGGCTCCAACGACGTGGCCAACGCCATCGGTCCACTCTCTGCAGTCGCCTCCATCGTGGCGGCCGGCGGCGAGATCGGCGGCAGCTCCCACATCGCCTGGTGGATCCTGCCCCTTGGCGGCATCGGCATCGTCATCGGCCTGGCCACCATGGGCGAGAAGGTGATGGCGACCGTCGGCACCGGCATCACCCACCTGACCCCGAGCCGTGGCTTCGCAGCCCAGCTGGCCACCGCAGCCACCGTGGTGATCGCCTCCGGCACCGGTCTGCCCATCTCCACCACCCAGACCCTGGTCGGTGCCGTCATGGGCGTCGGTCTGGCACGGGGCATCGCGGCCCTGAACCTGGGCGTGCTGCGCAACATCGTGGTCTCCTGGGTCATCACCCTGCCCGCGGGCGCCATCCTGGCCATCGCCATCTTCTACGTGTTGCAGGCCTGCTTCTCCTGAGCAGCCCACGCCGCACGACAAAAAGCCCGGGTCATTGACCCGGGCTTTTTTATGCTTCGCCCATATCACGCCGTCGATTGAGCGTCGATCGGCTGCAGCGTTTACTCCTCGATAAAGGTCCACTCGTCGCGCACCCGGCTGATGGCATCGAGCCGCCGCTTGGCAAGCTGCTCGCGGATTGCCTCCCCTTTGAAGCCGGCCGCCACTATCTCCTTGACCGGCACAGCCTGCGCCGCCTCCAGGGCCTGAGCGACATAGTCCGGCTGACTGTAGACCTTCTCTTCGAAGCCGGTACGACCGTGGAAGTCGGCGCGACAGGCATCGAGCAGCTGGGCAAAGCGCTCCGGTCTGCGCCAGGCATCGGCCTTGTCGAATACCTTGAGCAGGGTCGCGGGCTTGAGCTCGAAGGCAATGTGGATATGGGTGTGCAGGTCGCTCACCAGCAGTGCCAGATCGCGACACTCGTTCGGCACCCGGAAGCGCTCGCAAAAATCGCGAATGAGCGGCAACCCCTTCTGGCCATGGCCATGATGGCTCGGCCAGAAGGCGGGCGGGGTCAGCCCCTTGCCAAAGTCGTGGCAGAGGGACGCGAAGCGCACGGTCAGTTCGGGGGAGAGACGACATGCCTGCGCCAGCACCATCATGGTGTGGATGCCGGTGTCGATCTCCGGGTGCCATCTGGCAGGGGCCGGCACACCGAACAGGGCATCGAGCTCGGGGAAGAGCGCCTTGAGTGCGCCGCATTCGCGCAGCACCTCGAAGAAGATCTGGGGTGTCGGCCCCAGCAGCACTTTTTCCAGTTCCTTCCAGACCCGCTCCGGGGTCAGGTGGGCCAGCTCTCCAGCCTCCGTCATCTCGCGCATCAGCCCCAGCGTCTCGGGGGCCACCACGAACCCCTGGGCATGGAAACGGGCGGCGAAGCGCGCCACCCGCAGGATGCGCAGGGGATCCTCGGCAAAAGCCGGTGAGACATGGCGCAGCAACCGCGCCTCCAGATCCTGCACGCCGCCGTAGGGATCGTGCAGTTGCCCGTCCTCATCTTCGGCGATGGCGTTGATGGTGAGATCCCGGCGCAGCAGATCCTGCTCCAGTGTCACCTCGGGGGCGGCATGGCAGACGAAGCCGGTGTAACCCTGCCCCTGCTTGCGCTCGGTGCGCGCCAGGGCGTACTCCTGCTGGGTTTTGGGGTGGAGAAAGACCGGAAAGTCTCGGCCCACCTGGGTGAATCCGAGACCCAGCATCTGCTCCACCGTGGCACCGACCACCAGGTGATCCCTGTCACCCTGGGGCAGTCCCAACAGGCGATCCCGTACCGCCCCTCCTACCAGATAAATCTGCACGCGCACTCTCCCTCGATAAACTTGCCCCGATGATACCGCTTTTGGCCAAGAGAGACGATGTGCCCCCGCTGCACCGGGCTCGCCATCACTCGGCCGGGCGGCCACTTCCCGCTATCGTCCTGGGTGAGTCAGCCCGTGGTTCGAGCCAGCTCCCCTTATGGTATCCGGGTCTTTGACATCCCTTTTGGGAGGCTTTAACCTGCCGCCCATAACAATGGAATGGATCCTTATGTACACACAGTTCTTCGGTCTGTCGGAGCCCCCGTTCTCCATCTCGCCCAACCCCAAATACCTCTATATGAGCGAGCGTCACGGGGAGGCCCTCGCCCACCTCAACTACGGGTTGCAGGACGGTGGCGGCTTCGTGCTGCTGACCGGGGAAGTGGGTACGGGAAAGACCACCGTCTCCCGCTGTCTGCTGCAGCAATTGCCCGCCGACACCGAGATCGCTTACATCCTCAATCCCTCTCTGACCGAGCGGGATCTGCTGGCCGCCATCTGCGACGAATTCCAGTTGCCCTACGGCGAAGAGGCCAGCCTCAAGCAATTGTTCGACCTTATCCGGGATCATCTGCTGGCGAATCTGGCGGCAGGCAAGCGCAGCGTGGTGCTGGTGGATGAAGCCCAGCACCTGCTGCCCGGCGTGCTGGAGCAGTTACGACTGCTCACCAATCTGGAGACAGACGAGAAGAAACTGCTGCAGGTGGTGCTCATCGGCCAGCCCGAGCTGCAACAGATGCTGCGCCAGCCCCTGTTGCGCCAGCTGGCGCAGCGGATCACCGCCCGCTATCACCTGCTGCCGCTGTCGCGCCAGGATGTGGATGCCTATGTCCGCTTCCGGTTGCAGGTGGCAGGCTGCGTCCAGCCCATCTTCACCCCCAGGGCCATCCAGACCCTGCATCGCCTCTCCGGGGGCATTCCCCGTCTCATCAACCTCATCTGCGACCGCGCCCTCATCGCCGCCTTCGCCCGTGGCAGCCACAAGATAGTGCACGGGGACATCAGCCAGTCCGCGTATGAGGTGAGCGGCATTCGCGACGAGGGAAGCTGGCAATCCGGCCTCACGGTCGCCCTGGTGGGCGCCCTGCTGGTCGCCACCGGCTGGTGGGGCTGGCAATTCTTTGGATTCTTCCCAGCCCGCCCCCTGGTCAAGGTCGAGGTACCGGTCAAGGTGGATGACACGCCGGAGCAGCAGGCCCAGCTGACCCGCGCCATCAATCAGGCGCTGGAGCCGGACGTCGCCATGCAGAATCTCTACAAGGTATGGGGCTACCAGGCCGAGCTGGAGGAGGCAACCTGCGACAATGCCCCCCGTGCGGGCCTGCGCTGCCAGGAGGGAGAAGCCTCCCTGGCGCAATTGCAGGCGCTGCAATACCCGGCCCTCATCAGTCTCACCGACGAGACCGGCGGCCTCTATTACGCCACCCTGGTCAGCCTGGGGGCGGACAAGGCTTCCCTGCTCATCGGCAACCAGAGCTGGCAGGTGGACAGGCAGTGGCTCTCCGACGCCTGGGGCGGCAGCTACACCCTGCTCTGGCGCATGCCCAGGGGCAACGTGCCCCTGATAGCGAGCAATGCCGGGGCTGCCCAGGTGCAGTGGCTGGACAACGCCCTTAGCCGCGCCATGCAGCAACCCGATCGCAAGGTGAGCCGCTTTGATGCCACCCTCAAGAACAAGCTGCAACAGTTCCAGCGCGAGCAGGGACTGACCCCGGACGGCATCGCCGGCAGCAACACCCTGCTGCGGCTGAATGTGGCCTCCGGCGAACCCATGCCCAGGCTGGAGGATGAATCCCTGCGAGCCAGCACGCCGGTCGATCTCGACAGCGTGGCGGATGATGAGACGGATCCCATGGTCGAGGAGGCCTCCTGATGTCCACCCTGCTCAAGGCCCTGCGCCGGGCCGACCAGCCCCAGTTCACCCCCCATATGCCGCTCATGGGTCTGCCCGTGAGCCAGGAAGAGGAGCCCAACCGCCGCTGGATCTGGTGGGCCCTGGTGCCCCTGGCCCTGGTGATGGGCGCCGCCGCCAACTATGGCTGGCACCTCTATCACCTCAAACCCGTGGAACAGCAGGTCGAAGTGAAGGAAGTGGTGACTCCCCCCTTCGTGCGGGTCGAACCCAGGCCCATGATCACCCGGCCGCTGCCGCCCCCCCTGCCGGAGCCCGTGGTCGCTCCAAGACCTGCCGCAACCCCGGCTGCGACTACCGCAAACCAGGGGGGACAGAGTCTGGCAGAACGGCTGATGGCCGCCCTCAACAACACGCCGCTGGTGGAAGAGAGTGCGCCCCAGGCTCAGGTCCAGACCAGTGCCATCCCCCTCGGCGCCCTGGCCCCGGCCCTGAAACAGCAGGTACCGTCCCTGACCTATGGTGCCCACAACTACTCCTCCGACCCGGCCAAGCGGGCCGTCGTGCTCAATGGACGGGAGTGGCGCGAGGGGAATGAGATCGCCCCCGGTGTCATCCTGGCAGCCATCGCCCAGGACTACATCGTCCTGCAGGTCGACGGCCAGTATGCCAGCCTCAAGGCGCTGCAAGACTGGCGCGGCTGATCTGCCGGCATCCGGTGGCCCTCCCCCGGGAGGGTCAGCGCCCATTCTGAGGGAGCCCGAGAGCTCCCCTTTTTCATCAATAACCTACACTCGACCATTGCCATGCGCCGGGTCGGGGATCGCCCTCCTGATGGCGGGCGGACTTATCATCAGAACATGAGCACACTGTGAGCCACTCAGACAACACCACCTTCGCCACCCGCATTCTGGACTGGTACCAGATCCACGGCCGCAAGACCCTGCCCTGGCAGCAGGACAAGACCCCCTACCGGGTCTGGGTCTCCGAGATCATGCTGCAACAGACCCAGGTTGCCACTGTCATCCCCTATTACGAGCGGTTCATGGCCCGCTTCCCCGACGTGCTGGCCCTGGCCAACGCCCCCATCGACGAGGTGCTGCATCACTGGACCGGGCTTGGCTACTACGCGCGCGCGCGCAACCTGCACAAGGCTGCCCAGCAGATCCGCGATCTGCACGGCGGCCTCTTTCCGGAACAACTGGAAGAGGTGATGGCCCTGCCCGGCATCGGTCGCTCCACCGCCGGGGCCGTGCTCTCCCTCTCTCTGGGCCAGCCCCACGCCATCCTGGATGGCAACGTGAAGCGGGTACTTACCCGCTGGCTGGCGCTGGCGGGCTGGCCGGGCCAGAAGCAGGTCGAGCACGATCTCTGGGAGCTGGCGACCCGCCTCACCCCGCGCGTCGGGGTGGCCCAGTACAACCAGGCCATGATGGACATGGGGGCCACCGTCTGCACCCGCAGCAAGCCCGCCTGCGAGCGCTGCCCGGTGCAGGCCGATTGCCAGGGGCTGTCGCAGGGCAACCCCACCGCCTACCCTCACAGCAAGCCGAAGAAGAGCATTCCGGCACGCAACGGCATTATGCTGATCATCCGCCACGGCGATCAGCTGCTGCTGGAGAAACGTCCGCCGCAAGGGATCTGGGGCGGGCTCTACTGCTTCCCGCAGGTGGAATCCCTCACCGAGGTGACCGGACGACTGCGGGAGTTGGGGCTGGAGGATGCCGCCTATCAGGAGCTCGCTGGATTTCGTCACACTTTCAGTCACTTCCACCTCGATATCCGCCCTTTGCTGATCGAAATGGCTGTTCCGCCCGCCCCCCTGCTCATGGAAGCGGATACCCGACTCTGGTATAACTTACGCCATCCTGCCGAGGTGGGATTGGCGGCGGCCACGGCCCGTCTGCTCGCCTACCCGGACTTACAACCAGACTTGCAACCACAGAGGTCAACATGAGCCGTACCGTATTTTGCCTGCGCCTGAAGAAAGAAGCGCCGGGTCTCGATTTCCAACTCTACCCCGGTGAACTCGGCAAGCGGATCTTCGACAACATCAGCAAGGAAGCCTGGACCGAGTGGCAGAAGAAGCAGGTCATGCTGATCAACGAGAAGAAGCTGAACATGATGAATCTCGAGCACCGCCAGTTACTGGAAAAAGAGATGGTCAGCTATCTGTTCGACGCGGGTGAAGTCCAGATCGACGGCTACACCCCTCCCAGCCAGTGAGCGGAAATCGAGTCAAAGGGCCAGCGTCCCCCTGAGTCGTCAATATGCCGCAGGGTGACACCAATCCTGGCTCAGGCCAGTCAGTGACGGGCGGCCCCACCGCCCGGTTTGAGGATCTTATGGGTCGTTTTTTTGGGCTGCTGTGCGCCCTGCTGTTTCTCTCTGCCTGTTCATCCACACCCCAGACCAGCGGGAGTGGCGATGATGATCTGGTCAACGGCAAGGACGTGCGCGGTTTTGAACACATGATCAGTGCGCTCTCCCATAACGTGAACGAGATATGGGGGCGCGAGGCGCTGTTCGCGGGCAAGTTTGACTACGTCAAATACACGGATCAGTACAAGAGCCGCGCCCACATCGATTTCTCCAGCGGTCACATCATGGTGGAGACCGTCTCGGGTCTGGATCCCCGCGCCCACCTGCGTCGCGCCATCATCGAAACCCTGCTGACCCCGGACGATCCGGCAGAGGTCGACCTCTATTCCGACCGTGAGATCATGCCAGGTGGCGAGCCCTTCCTCTATGGCCAGGTGCTGGACAACCAGGGACAAGCGATCCGCTCCAGCTGGCGTGCAGAGCGTTATGCCGACTATCTGATCGCCAACGCGATGAAGAAGCGCACCCTCGGGATCCGCAACATCTTCTTCATCGACATTCCCATGGTGGCCAACCACGAAGACAGGCGCGGCTACAAATACGCCAGCATCATCCGCGATGCCTCCCGCAAGTACGGGGTCGCCGAGAGTCTCATCTACGCGGTGATCAAGACCGAGAGCAGCTTCAACCCCTATGCGGTCAGCCACGCCAACGCCTATGGCCTGATGCAGGTGATCCCGGCTACCGCTGGGCGGGATGTCTATGTGAGGGTCAAGGGCAAGGATGGCCAGCCGACCAGGGAAGATCTGTTCAATCCGGCCTACAACATCGATGTGGGGACCGCCTACCTGCACCTGCTGCAGACCGTCTATCTGGCGGATATCCAGGATCCCCAGTCCCGCCGCTATGCGGTGATCTCCGCCTACAACGGTGGTGCGGGAGGGGTGCTCAACACCTTCTCCAACGATCGCAAGGCGGCCCCCGGCATGATCAACCGCCTCTCCCCCGAGGCCGTCTATCAGGTACTGACCGAACAGCATCCCAAGGCAGAGGCTCGCCGCTATCTCTACAAGGTCAATCAGGCCGAGAAGGGGTTCAAGCGAACCGTCGCAAGCCGGGCTGGCTGATGGCATGCAAGAAGGGCGCTCCTGGAGCGCCCTTCCCATTTACTGTGGCCTGAAAGCTTACTTGGCGATGAAGCCGCCCTTGCTCAGGGGCGCTGCCCCCACCTTCTCCAGGTGTTCCACCTCGACTTCGGTCTTGTTCCAGCTGTGGTCCACCTCGCCGCGCACGCGGATCAGATCGTCAGGGCCCACCTCGGTACCGCGCCACACGTCACCGTCCACCTCCACTTCCACCTCGCCGCTGTCGTCACGGAACAGGTAGTTTTCGCCACCCAGGTGTTTGACCAGCTTGCCTTCCAGGGTCACCCACTGATCATCGGCCACGTCTTTCAACTGGGCGACCGATACCTTGTTCTGCTCCTTGGGGCCGGTGTAGGCCGCCATGGCGAAGGAAGAGACGGACATCAGGGCCACCAGGGCGATTGCTTTTGCGTTGTTCATTTCATGCTCCTGTCTTTGCGGTATGAGGGCATCTTGCCCGGGGGCGCGTGAAACAAACGTGAAGCCTCCCCATTCAGGGAGGAGTGGTGTGATCGCAAGCGATTAAATGGCCACGGCATGCTGCAAAAATGTATTCGAGTGGATACCTTTTCACCTGGCCATGCGGGTTCCCAGCCCGCCGCCATCGAGGAACAGCCCGCAGGCCCGTCCTGCCCCATCCATGAGAACAGCTACATGAACAAATGGCTTTTGTGTTTATTGGGACTCTTCGCCCTCACGGCCCATGCCGCCGAGACGCGTCCCCCCTTCTCCCGCATCGTGATGTTCGGCGACAGCCTCTCCGATACCGGCAAGATGTACGACAAGATGCGCGGTTACCTCCCCTCCAGCCCGCCCTACCATCAGGGCCGCTTCTCCAACGGCCCGGTCTGGCTGGAGCAGCTCACCCAGCACTTCCCGGGCCTCGCCATCGCCAACGAGGCGGAAGGGGGCGCCACTGCCGTGGCCTACAACAAGATCTCCTGGAATCCCAAGTATCAGGTCATCAACAACCTGGATTACGAGGTGACCCAGTTCCTGCAAAAGGATGGCTTCAAGCCCGACGATCTGGTGATCCTTTGGGTCGGTGCCAACGATTACCTGGCCTATGGCTGGAACACCGAGCAGGATGCCAAGCGGGTGCGCGACGCCATCAGCGATGCGGCCAACCGCATGGTATTGAACGGTGCCAGGCAGATTCTGTTGTTCAACCTGCCTGATCTGGGCCAGAACCCCTCGGCCCGCAGCCAGAAAGTGGTCGAGGCAGCCAGCCATGTCTCCGCCTACCACAACCAGCTGCTGCTGAACCTGGCACGCCAGCTGGCCCCCACCGGCATGGTGAAATTGTTCGAGATCGACAAGCAGTTCGCCGAGATGCTGCGCGAGCCGCAGAACTTCGGCCTGAGCGACACCGAACACGCCTGCTATGGCGGCGGCTATGTGTGGAAGCCGTTTGCCTCCCGCAGCGCCGCCACCGACAGTCGGCTGGCCCCCTTCAATCCCGAGGAGCGCCTTGCCATCGCCGGCAACCCCCTGCTGGCTCAGGCCGTCGCAACGCCCATGGCGCGCCGCAGTGCGGGCGAGCTGAACTGTGAAGGCAAGATGTTCTGGGACCAGGTCCACCCCACCACAGTGGTACACGCCGCCCTGAGCGAGCGGGCTGCCGCCTTCATCGAACAGGAGTACGAATTCCTCCCTCGATAACGGAGGCCATCCTGCCAGGGCCGGCGCCTAGCCGGCCCTCTTGCCGACAAGGGCAAGCAATCCATATGACACCCATCACAGATTCGAGTCACGGTTCCCCGGCGGTCTTCTGTCTCCACTATGATGCAGATGGATATCACAATATGTTTTATATCAGTTGCTTGTAGATTGAAAAAAGCGAGCTACGTTTAAACGTGTTGTGGTCGAACACAGGCCCAACCCACGAGGCGAGGCGACATGAATTCGCGCTCCCCACACACAAGATTGCAGAGGCATCTATGAACAAAACACTGATTACCTTGCTGGTTTCAGGCTTGCTTGCGGCCAACGCCCAGGCAGCCGGACAAGACAACACCTGGTATGGCGGTGCCAAACTGGGTTGGTCCAACTTCTACGGTGTCGATGAGAGCAATTCCATCGCCATCACCGACAAAGACGACGATGAAGTCGGCGCCGGTGCCTTCGCCGGTTACCAGATCAACCAGAATCTGGGTGTCGAACTGGGTTATGACTACCTTGGCAAGCTCAAGTACAGCGGCACCCGCAATGGCGCGGCCTTCAATGACTCCGTGCAAGCCCAGCTGGCCCAGCTCACGCTGAAACTGGGGTTCCCGGTTGCGGACAATCTGGACCTTTACGGCCGTGTCGGGGGCGGCTATGGCTGGACCGACAGCGATCAGCTGGAAAACGACAGCCGCTTCACCTTCGTCGGCGCGCTCGGTGCGGAGTATGCCCTGAGCCTGAATTGGGCAGCCCGCCTCGAATACCAGTACAGCACCCCGTATGGCAGCCGTGACGATACCGGCCTACGCATGGACAACGGCCTGCTCTCCCTGGCCGCCGTCTATCGCTTCGGTCAGGTTGCACCGGCTCTGCCGGTCGCTGCTCCCGCCCCCGCGCCCGAGCCCGTGATGGTCGACAAGCAGTTCACCTTGAGCTCGGACGTGCTGTTTGACTTCAACAAGGCCACCCTCAAGCCCCAGGCCGGGCAGGCGCTGGATACCCTCTACAGCCAGATTGAAGAGGCCAGGCCCAAAGACGGGTCGGCCACCGTCATCGGCTATACCGACCGCATCGGCTCCGAGGCCTACAACCAGAAGTTGTCCGAGCAGCGTGCCCGGACCGTGGCCGATTACCTGATTGGCAAGGGCCTGCCGGCCGGCAAGGTCAATGTGGAAGGGCGTGGCAAGCAGTCTCCCGTCACCGGCGACAGCTGCACCAGCAAATCCAAGCGCGAGCTGATCGTCTGCCTGGCCCCGGATCGCCGGGTAGAGGTCAAGGTACAGGGCGTCTCGGAAGTACAGCAATAACGACGACCCCAAACAAAACGGGAGGCCATGGCCTCCCGTCTTTTTTTATGCTTCCTCAGATGCGCGTGCGTACATCCGCCGCAATCTGATCGAGCAACAGTTGCCAGCCCTGTCCCAGCTCGTTCACCAGGGCGCCATACCCATCGGCAGGCAGCACCCGCTCCTGCTGGAAGGGAACATCTCTCAACACGACCCCCTCCTCCGTCAGCAGGCGCCAGCGACCGCTGAGCAGGGCGCGGCCGTCGTGCCGCCCCTGGAAACGCTCGACCGAGATGCTCAGCACAGGCCCCTTGCGGGCCCCGTCCTGACGCACCACCCAGCCAGGCAAGCGGCTGGAGAGGCCATTGAGGGTCAACTGGTTCAACTGGGCATCGAGGGAACCTGCCCAGCGATGGTACTCGGCAAAGTGCAACTCCTTGCCCTCCAGCTGATAGACCAGGCTCATCCGGTCAAGCTGACCGGACAGGGCGACGGGGCGCAGCACCAACTGGTGCTGCGGCTGCGCCGTGGTGACACTCGACGGCGCCGTGTCAGCATCCAGCGAATAGTAATGCAGCGTCGTCGGCGCACTGCCACATCCCGCCAGCAGGCCCAGCAAGGCCAGCGTCAACATCCGTTTTTTCATCATTTTCCTCGCTTGGGCTCGGGATCCCGCGGACGAGCGCGGTCAAAGATCAGCGAACTCGGCTGCTCGTTCAGTGAATGGACCAGAGGTTGCAACTCACTCATCAGCTGGTTGAGTGATTGCACCGACTGACGCAGCTCCTGATTGGTCTGGGAACCGGCATCATAGGTCTGCAACGTCTCCTGCAACTGCTTGAGGCTCTGGTTGAGGGAGGCCGGCAACTGCTGGGTCGACTGCTGACCGGTAAACTGCTCCAGATTCGCACTCACGGCACTGACATGCTTGAGCGTCTTGTCCAGTGTCATCAGGGTGCTGTTGACCTGAGTGAGGGTGGTGGCCATGTCCATGTCGACGAACTTGTCGAGGATGAGGTTCACCTTGCGTTCGATCTGATCCAGACCGGCCTGGGCAGTCGGGAAGACCTGATAGCCCGCCATCTTGAGCGGCTGATAGACAGGCGCATCCGGATAGAAGTTCAGATCGATCACCTTGCCCCCCGTCAGCAGGCTGGCGGTCTTGAGGCTAGCCCTCAGCCCTTCCTTGAACTGCTTGTTGAACAGGGCCCGCCACTGCTCCTTCTCCGCATTGGCATAACGGTGGGAGAGACGCTGCACCTCGATGCGCGCCAGCACCGGGATCTGCCGGCTCTTGAATAGCTGGACGCCCTTGTCGTCGATGAGATAGGGAGCCGAGATGACGGTACCGACCCGGATGCCGCGATACTGTACCGCCGCGCCGGGATGCAGCCCGCCCACGTCATTGTCGAACAGGAAGACATAGTCGATGAACTGATCCAGGCTACCGGCCAGCACGCTCTCCTCGTCCTTGAACAGCACGAACTCGTCGTTCTGTTTCACCGGCTCCCCCGGCAACCAGCCGGGAGGCAGCCCCATGGTGATGCCGCCGTTGATCAGGCTCTCCAGCGAGTCCATCTTCACCTTCATCCCCTCGCTGCTCATGGAGACCTCGAAGCCGGGCGTCAACCAGAACCGGGAGTTGCTGCTCACCAGGACGTCATAAGGCGCGTTGATGAAGAGCTGGTACTGCATCTCGCTCTTCTCGGGCAGGAATTTGGCCTCTTCGACCTGACCGATGGTGAATCCCTGATAGCTGATGGGGGAACCCGCGCCCAGCGCGTTGGCATCCCGGCTGGACAGGGATAGCCGCAATCCCCTGGCATCCAGGGATGTCAAGGGCGGCCTGTCCAGCATGGCGTATTCGCTTCGCGCCCTGCCCTTCTTGCCGGGAGAAAGCTCGATATAGGCACCGGAGAGCAAGGTGCCAAGACCGGAAACGCCCTCACGCCCGACCCTGGGCTTGACCACCCAGAACTGGCTGTCTTTCTTGAGCATGCCGGCGGCGGCATTGGTCAGGCGAGCCTTGAGCACGGCATGGCTATAGTCCTCGCTGAGCTCCACCGTCTCGATACGGCCCACCTCCACTTCACGAGAACGGATCACCGTCTTGCCCGCCACTATGCCCTCGGCGGTCGCCACCGTCAGGGTGAAGCTCGGCCCTTGTGAATACCAGTGCTGGAACAGCATCCAGGCGCCGATGAAGAGGGCCAGCAAGGGCACCATCCAGATAGCGGCAGCCGAACTCATGAAATCAGAGCCCGGTTTCCACCTTGTCTTACGCTCACTCACGTTCGCGTTCTCCTTGTTGTAAATCCCAGATCAGGCGGGAATCAAAACTCATGGCAGCCACCATGGTGACCAGTACGACCCCGGCAAAGGCGACGGCCGCAGGGCCAGGGTAGATGGTCATCAGATTGTCGAGCCGGATGAGACCGGCCAGGATGGCCACCACGAAGACGTCGATCATCGACCAGCGCCCCACAAATTCGGTCATGCGATAGAGTTTGAGCTTGCCGAGGGGAGATGCCCCCTGGCCGCGCTGCACCACGTAGCAGAGCCACAGCAGCGCCAGGATCTTCACCAGCGGCACCACCACGCTCGCGAAGAAGATGACGGCGGCAATGGGGTAGGAGCCCATGGCCCACAGCAGCACCACCCCGCCCATGATGGTCGAGGGGCTGTCATCCCCCAGGAACACGGTGTCCATGATGGGATACAGGTTGGCTGGAACATAGAGGATCACCGAGGTGATCAGCAGGGCCCAGGTGCGGTTCAGACCACCCGGCTTGCGGCTGTGCAGGTGATCACCGCAGCGAACGCAACTATGGGCATCCTGCTCGTTCAGGGCGCCGCAGATGTGACAGCCCACCAGACCGCACGCCAGGGCGCTCTCTTCGGGATCCAGCTCCCTCGCCGCCGTCGGGCCGAACAGCCGCTGCCACAGCCACATCCGATCCAGGGACGAGATCATCTTGATGAGCAGCAGGGTGTAGCCAACGAAGGCCCAGAACGACAGCCCCATCTTGATGTCGGCCATCCCCATCAGCTTGACCAGCGAGATGAGCACCCCGATGAGGAAGACGTCCACCATCAGCCAGGGCTTGATCCGGCACAGCAGGCGGCCAAGGGAGCGCAGAGCTTTGCTGTGCAGATCCTTGTCCAGGCGCCACAGCACCAGCATGATGGAGCCGATATAGACCAGCGGCAACCCGATCAGGGTAATGCTCAGCACGGCCCCGAGGAACAGGTAACCTTGATCCACCAGGGTGGTGATGCACTGCAGGAAGGTCATCTCCTGCCCCACCCCCTTGGCCGAGAACGACATGAAGGTAAAGGCGTTGGAGAGCACGAACATGATGATGGCCGCAAAGCCATAGGCGATGGGCCTGCGCTCCTGCTCCGGCAGATGACGAGTCAGGGTATGGCCGCAGCGCGGACAACTGCTCGTCTCCCCCACGGCCAGCTTGGTGGCCGGCACCAGCAGGTCACACTCTTCGCAGGCGGTCGCGTCATGGGTATAGGTGGGTGGATGTTGGTGTGAAACCGGATGCAAGATAAGACCCCAGCATGAGGCCCGCCACGGGGCCAGAGCCGCCAATTATTGCAGCTGTTGCCCCTGCCGACCAGCCCTGTCGTTATCCATCCTGCCCGGGAGTGAGAATGACTTTGACAAGGCAGTGACCATTTAGCACAATCAAACGCCACTTTTTTTCCGCGGGACAATAATTTATGACAACTGAATCCCCAAGCTACTCCACTATCGAGCAGGCCTTCTCCCTCGGGAACGGGCAAGATTCTGCCCTCAACTGGTTGCGCAAAAACCGTAGCCAGGTCGCCATCTTCCTGGTGAGCGGCATCAAGCTGGAGGGGACCATCAGCGGTTTTGACCAGTACAGCGTGCTGTTGACCGATGCCCATGGCAATCAGCAACTGGTCTACAAGGCCAAGATTTCCACCATTGCCATGCACTCCGGCCGTCCTGCCGTCAGCATCCAGCGAGCCCGCAAGCCACGGGTTTCCATGGCGCCTCGCCCCCATGGCGCCCCCAGCCGTTATGACGACAACCAGGGTGGTGGCAGCGAGCAGTAATGCTCGCCTTCTTCCTCCGCCGGGCGTGTCGCTGCGTCAGCCAGTGACCTCCCCAAGATCCCCACTCTCATGTTTTGCCTGTCCCGTATGAGAGTGGGTCTTCTCCTCCGCTTCGGCGCTCATGGCCGTCACGCCATGATCAGTAGGTCAGCCCGACCGGCATTCCCTCTCTGACCATGCAGACCTGCATGCCCGCGGCCTCACCGGCCTGCGCACCTATACCCGTATCCTCGAACACCAGACATTGACCCGGCTCCACACCCAGGCGGCGTGCAACCAGCAGGAAGGTATCCGGATGGGGTTTGTGCAGCTCCACGTCGTCGGCGGTGACCACCACGGGGAAATAGCGATCGAGCCCGGTATTGCGCAGTACTGCCTCGGCATTGATGCGGGGGGAGCCGGTCCCGATCCCCATGGGAATGCGACCGTGATAGCGCTCGACCAGATCCAGCATGGCCGGGAAAGGGGTCGCCTTGTGCAGATTGGCCACGTAGTGCTCCGTCTTGCAGCGGGTCACCACCAGCGGATCCAGTGCCACTTGCTGCACCTCGGCCACCAGCAGGGCTATCTTGCGGCTGGGCATGCCCCCCAGTTCATAGAACCAGTCGGCATCGAACTGAAAACCAAACTCGCGGGCGGTGTGCTCCCAGGCGGCCAGGTGCAACGGCATGGAATCCACCAGGGTACCGTCGAGGTCAAAAACCAGGCCTTGAAATCCGGATAGGGTCATGGTGCAGGATCTGTCTGTCGAAAATGGGCCTTCATTCTAGCCAGAGCCGGGGGGCATCGCCATGTGCCAGATGGCGATAAACGCTTGCCACCTCATTTATACAGGGCGGCGTGGATCTGAAAGCCCGCACGTATACAGATCAGCATGGATCTGATGCCGGGCAGGCAGCCCCCACGCAGGTGTCAGCGATAGGCCAGGGTACAGGCCCGCCCTTGTGATTTGGCGTGATAGAGTGCCTGATCCGCCTGCTCGGTCAGGGTTTGCCACTCCTTGTCCGATGACGGGACCAGATAGCTGAACCCGATGCTGACGGTGAGTGTCGCCGCCACCCGGGAGGCCGGATGGGGAATTTGCAAGGCGTCAAGGCCGTGGTGGATCTGCTCCGCCAGCCGCTCCGCTTCTCCCGGCTGCGGTGAACACAGCAGGATGACAAACTCCTCCCCCCCATAGCGGGCCACCAGGTTGGTACGCCGCCGCTCGGTGTCCTGCAGCAGTGCCGCCACCCGCTGCAGGCACTGATCCCCCTTGCCGTGGCCGAAGTGATCGTTGTAGGACTTGAACTCGTCCACATCGATCATCAGCACCGCCAGCACCCCCTGATGGCGGCGAGCCCGCTCCCACTCCCGTTCCATGGTGATGTCCCATTGGCGGCGGTTGGCGATGCCAGTCAGGGGATCTTCCAGAGACAGCAGGGAGAGGCGCCGGTTGGCCTCCTCCAGCGCCCGGTTGGTATCGGCCAGTTGCCGGGTGCGCTCCTGCACCCTCAGCTCCAGCTCCCGATTGAAGCGCTCAAGCTTCTCCTGGGTGCGCTGGCGGATCAGCAACTGGGAGAGCACGGCGGCATACTGCTTGAAGATCTCGCTCTGATACGCCTTGAGGGGGCGCCGCCAGAGCAGGTTGTCGGCGGCGATCCAGCCGATGGGGGTACTCCCGTCCCAGAGCGACACCATGGCGTTCCAGCCGCGACCCACCTCCTGCTTCTCGTAATAGAGAGGCGTGTCCTCCAGCACCAGGACATAGTCCTTGCGACGCAGCGCCTCCTGCACCGTGGGGTGATCCGGAATGGGGCTGATGAAATGGCGCTCGTCGATGAGCTCACCCGCCTCGTTGGTACCCCAGGTACCGTGCATGATCTTGAATTCACTGTCAGTCAGGAAGATGGCGATGCGATCGAACTGCAACTCCTGGCGGGCCAGTGCCACCGCGTCGTGCAGCAAACGATCCTCGCTCTCGCAGCGGGAGAGCTTGACCCCCACCTGATGCAGCGCCTGCAGCATGCTGAGGAAAGAGTCCTGCAGGGCCTGGCTGCGCACGAGGTCTGCCTGGGTGTGGAGCCGCTGATCCCGCTCCAGATCCACCTGTCCCGCGAGTCGCCGACTCTCGAGCTCGGCGGCGAGATAATGCATGAGCAGCTGGATGCTCTGCTGCTGGCGTCTTGGCAGGCGATCGAGACGACGGCGGGTTTCCAGATAGACCACGGCCTCCAGCCCCTTGTGACGCTTGAGGGGGAAGCTGGCGCGCAGGCGCGGGATCTCGGGTTCGACGCTCTCCCTCTCCCAGATGGCACGGGTCGGCGCGATGGGCTCCACCAGCAACTGGCCGAGCGCAAGGGAACGTTCGATGAAGAGGATGGGCAACTCGAGGGAAGAGAGGATGTCAGCGCTCAGGCAGAGCAGACCCTGTTCCGGGCGATAGTGATAGAGCTGGGGCGTCGGAGCACGCAGCCACAGATAGATCTGTTCAGCCTCTGTTTTTTCCCTGACCGCAGACAAGGTCACTTCACAGAGATGTTCAAAACTGGTGAAGTGCTCCGGATCCCATTCTTCCATGCCAAATCATCCTTGGTTGTATCCAAGCGAGTATATCGACAAAGCCCGGCCATTAATTGACCGGGCAATCAAAAGCGAGATCCAGAGCCCAGTTTTTACAACAGATTCAATGCCTGCATGGCACTGCGGATGCGCTCGCGGGTGGCCTCGGAGAGCGGCATCACCGGCAGACGGCACTCTTCGCTGCACAGACCCAGCAGGGAGACCGCATACTTGGCCCCTGCGGGGCTCGGCTCGGCGAACATGGCCTGGTGCAGCGGAATGAGCTTGTCCTGCAATTCGCGGGCAGCTTGCCACTCACCGGCCAGCGCCAGGTTCTGCACCTCGGCCACCAGCTTGGGGGCCACGTTGGCCGTCACCGAGATGCAACCCTGGCCACCACCGATGTTGTAGGCCACGGCGGTGGCATCTTCACCGGAGAGCCAGGCAAACGGCTTCTTGATGAGCTGGCGTTCAACCCAGGGGCGGGCCAGATCACCGGTGGCATCCTTCACGCCGGCAATGCGCGGCAACTCGGCCAGACGGGCCAGGGTCGCCGGCTGCACGTCAACGATGGCGCGGGGCGGAATGTTGTAGACGATGATGGGTTTGGTGGTGGCGTCGTGCACCGCCTTGAAGTGGTGGTAGAGCCCTTCCTGATTGGGGCGGTTGTAGTAACCGGCCACATGCAGGGTGGCATCCGCTCCCATCTGCTCGGCATAGCGGGTGTATTCAATGGCTTCAACCGGGTTGTTGGAGCCTGCACCTGCGATCACGGGAATGCGCCCGGCCACCAGCTTGACCACCAGCTCCACCACGCGGCAATGCTCATCGTGGGTCAGGGTCGGGCTCTCCCCGGTCGTGCCGACCGGCACTATGCCATGGGTTCCCTGCTCTATGTGCCACTCCACCAGGCGAGCCAGTGCGGCCTCGTCCAGCTGGCCCTGTCGAAATGGGGTGATCAGGGCAACTATCGAACCTTGAAACATGGGATTTCCTTCTCCTAAACAGATGGATTGGTCAATAAAAAGCCCCGGTACGGGAGTCGCTACCGGGGCTTGAATCGTCTCAGGGATGAGAGGTTACGCGCGCACGCCAGCAGGCCCGATTGTCAGGCTATGTTTATGCTTTCGTTTCGATACGCATGACCGCATTGCATCATCTCTGGGTAAATAGGCGTCTGGGCATATTTCGGGAACACGGCATAAATGTCAAGGCGAAAGCGGCCATGTATAATGGCCGCCCAAAAATGCGTGGAGAGACCCAATGAGCCGTCCTGTCAGTGCCGTCAGTCAGATGCTGGAACGTAACCAAGCCCTCTTTGTCGGCAAGCGGCTGTTGGTGTGCGGTGCCCTGGAGGATGATTATCCTCGTCAACTGGCCGAGCTGGCACAAAGCCTGACCGTCTTCACCACGGATTACTGCTATTACCGCACCCAGCAGGCCGTTCTGGGAGACGCCATCCTGTTCGATCACCAGCTGGGTGGCGCCCCCCGATTCGATGCCCTGCTGCTGCTGATGCCCAAGGCCAAGGCCGAGGCGCAATACCTGCTGGCCATGATGACGCCGCTGCTCGAAAGCGGGGCCGACCTGTTCCTCGCCGGCGAGAACCGGGGCGGCATCAACGGGGCAGACAAGCTGCTGGCACCTTATGGCGAGAAACCGATCAAGCGCGACTCTGCGCGCCGCTGCTCTCTCTACCACGGCACGCTCGACAAACCGGTCGTCCCCTTCGAGCTGGACGCCTGGTTCAGTCGCTATGAGTGCCAGGCGGGCGACACCACCCTGACCGTCATGGCCCTGCCCGGGGTCTTCAGTGCAGACGGCCTGGATCTCGGCACCCAGATGCTGCTGGCGAGCCTCCCCCCCGTAACGGGCAAGCTGCTCGACTTTGGCTGCGGTGCCGGCGTCATCGGTTCCGTGCTGGCCAAGCGCAACCCGGCCCTGGCTGTCACCATGGTGGATATCAATGCCCTGGCACTGGAGTCCAGCCGCCGAACCCTGGCGGTCAACGGTCTGAGCGGACGTGTTCATGCCTCCGATGTCTATTCCGACATTGCCGAAACATTCCAACAGATTGTCTCGAATCCCCCCTTCCATGCCGGGCTCAAGACCTTCTACGCCGCCACCGAAACCTTCCTGGCAAAGGCACCTGAGTACCTGACCGCAAATGGCGCCCTGACCATAGTCGCCAATGCCTTCCTGCGATACCAGCCTATACTGGATGCGCACTTCAAACAGACCGAGGTGATCGCGGGCGATGCCAAATTCAAGGTGTATCTGAGCAAAGCTTAAAGAAGTGCAACGGTTGTAATAAAACAAGTAGAGAGTGCCAGACGGGATCTGTTAAGGTACCAAGAAAACGTTTACCACCCCTTTAGGGGTGTTTTTTTCGCAGCAACATGAAAACCTTTTCAACATCATGATCTCAGGGAGAGAACGACGATGGCAGGCATACTCACCATGATACTGGCAGGCGGTGAAGGTACCCGACTGCAACCGCTGACCACCACCCGCAGCAAACCCTCCGTACCCTTTGGCGGCAGTTACCGGTTGATCGACTTCGTGCTCAACAACTTCGTCAACGCCGACTTCCTGCGCATCTATGTACTCACCCAGTTCAAGTCCCAGTCCCTTTATCTGCACATGAAGAAGGGCTGGAACATCGTCGGCATCACGGATCGCTTCATCGATCCCATTCCGGCCCAGATGCGAATGGGCAAACGCTGGTATGACGGCACCGCAGACGCCATTTACCAGAACCTGCGCTTCATCGAGATCTCCGACCCCGAGCACGTCTGCATCTTCGGCTCCGATCACATCTACAAGATGGACGTGAGCCAGATGGTGAGCTTCCACAAGCAGAAAGCGGCCGCCCTGACCGTCGCGGCACTGCGCATGCCCATCGAGGAAGCAAGCGCCTTCGGGGTGATCGAGGTTGATCAGGAAGGGCGCATGATTGGCTTTGAAGAAAAGCCCCGTCACCCGAAACACATCCCCGGCGACCCCACCCAGGCCCTGGTCTCCATGGGCAACTACATCTTCGAGACCGAGGCCCTCTATCGGGAGCTCAAGCGGGATGCCGCCGAGGAGAACTCCAGTCACGATTTCGGCAAGGACATCATTCCCAGCCTGTTCCCCCGTGCCCCCGTCTATGTCTACGACTACAGCACCAACGTGATCCCGGGCGAGAAGCCCAATGTCTACTGGCGCGATGTGGGGACGCTCGACTCTTACTGGCAGGCGCACATGGACCTGGTGGCCGACGATGCCCCCTTCTCTCTCTACAATCGCAAGTGGCCGCTGCACACCCATTACCCGCCCCTGCCCCCCGCCACCTTCATCGATACCGACGACTGCAAGGTCAAGATCGCCAACTCCCTGATCTCCGGTGGCTGCTTCATTCAGGGCAGCCAGATCCAGCGATCCATACTGGGATTTCGCTGCAACATAGGCCCCTGCAGCCACATCAGTGAATCCGTGCTGCTGGGGGATGTTAAAATCGGCGAAGGTTGCTCCATTCGCCGCGCCATCATCGACAAAAACGTTGAAATTGCACCCGGCACCGTGATCGGTGAGAATCTGGACCATGACAGAGAGCGGTTTACCGTATCCGAAGGCGGTATCGTCGTGGTACCTAAGGGAGCAAGAGTTGGCTATTAACCCACTGAAAATCCTGTTTGTAGCCTCGGAGGTTGAGGGGCTGGTGAAGACCGGGGGCCTGGCAGATGTGGCCAAGGCCCTGCCGCAGCATCTCGCCCGTCAGGGGCACGATGTGCGCATCATTATACCCTTCTACAAGACCATCAAGCGCCGGGACGAGGCCACCCTCCTCGCCTCGCGCTGGCTCCCTACCCCCCAGGATCGCAGTGATATCAGCTATCGCATCCATCAGCTGGAACTGGACGGGATCTGCGTCTATCTGCTCGATTGCCCGCACTATTTCGACCGCCCCCAGCTCTATGCCGAGAACAACCAGGCCTATCCCGACAACGGTGAACGCTTTGCCTTTCTGGCCGCGGCGGCCCTGCATGCGTGCGAACAGCTGGGTTTCGCTCCCGACATCGCCCACTGCAACGACTGGCACACCGGTCTGCTGCCGCTGCTGCTGAAAACCCGTCATGCCCACAACCCCTTCTTCCAGCGCACCCGGTCGGTCATCAGCATTCACAACGCGGCCTTTCAGGGCGTGTTCGATCGCCAGCAGTTCTGGGCCGTGCCGGAAATCCACGACTACGAACAGCGCATCAACTACGACTATGGTCACATCAATCTGCTCAAGTGCGGTGTGCTCTACGCAGACAAGATCAATGCGGTCAGCCCCAACTACGCCAGCGAGCTGCTGACACACCTGGGCGCTCACGGCATGGCCAGCGTATTCCAGCAGCGGGCAGCTGACCTGCGTGGCATCCTCAACGGCTGTGACTATCAGGACTGGGATCCCGCCTTCGATCCTCTGTTGCCCGCCACCTATGATGCCGACAACCTGGATGGCAAACACACCTGCAAGCGCATCCTGCAGCAGGAGACGGGGCTCCCCGTCGGCAACCTCCCCATCTATGGCATGGTGTGTCGACTGACCGAGCAGAAAGGAGTACACCTGCTCATCCCTGCGCTGGACAAGTTCTTGCAGCATCAGGTCCAGGTGGTAATTGTGGGCTCCGGTGATCCCTCTCTCGCCGCCCAGTTGCAAAGCATTGCCCAGCAGCATCCCGACAAGTTTGCCTTCATCAATGCCTATGACGACCGTCTGGCCCACCTGGTGGAGGCCGGCGCCGACTTCTTCCTGATGCCTTCTCTGTTCGAGCCATGCGGGCTCAACCAGATGTACAGTCTGGCCTATGGCACCCTGCCCCTGGTGCGGGCCGTCGGCGGATTGAAAGATACCGTCGTGGACTGGGATGCCGACCCGACGCACGCGACCGGTTTCTGCTTCAACGATCCCACTGCCAGCACCTTGCTCGATGCCATGCGCCGCAGCCTGCTCCATTATCTGCAGGAACCGGCACGCTTTGCCCGTGTGCAGCACCACGCCATGAACACCCGCTTCGACTGGGCAGACTCCGTCATCCTGTACGAACAGATGTATCAGGATGCGCTGGCCACCGTCTGACGCCGATTGCTGAAGTTTTGTGCCCTTGGCACGCCTTTATCCGTCAACAGCGAAAAAAGTCCCCTTTGGCTGTTGACGCCCCCCCAAAACTCTATAGAATCCCCCACCGCAGTGATGCGAAGGTGGCGGAATTGGTAGACGCGCTAGCTTCAGGTGTTAGTGTCCCACGGATGTGAGGGTTCGAGTCCCTCTCTTCGCACCATACTGCAACATGCTCTTATCAGACGGCATGTAAATTCAGACTGATAACCGATGTGCGAAGGTGGCGGAATTGGTAGACGCGCTAGCTTCAGGTGTTAGTGCCCCCGGGTGTGAGGGTTCGAGTCCCTCTCTTCGCACCATGCTTTTGTCAGACAGCATGTAAATCCAGACTGATAACCCGATGTGCGAAGGTGGCGGAATTGGTAGACGCGCTAGCTTCAGGTGTTAGTGCCCCCCGGGTGTGAGGGTTCGAGTCCCTCTCTTCGCACCATGCTTCTGGCATGTAAAACGCAGAAAATGCGCTCCAACCGCATTTAAAAACCAGCTGGAGAAAATCAGTGTGCGAAGGTGGCGGAATTGGTAGACGCGCTAGCTTCAGGTGTTAGTGTCCCACGGATGTGAGGGTTCGAGTCCCTCTCTTCGCACCATCATTCTGCAAAGGCCCGTTACGAGAGTAACGGGCCTTTTGTGTTTTCATGCCCCATGGCTATGCTGTTGAAGATGCTGCGCCACCACGGGGGTTTTCCCATGATCCTGGATACCGATATTCACAACTTCTATGAGCATCTGGTGCTCAAGGAGATAGAAAAGCAGGGGTTGGCTCGAACATTGACCCCCTATCAGCTGGCAGACCTCTGCTGCCTGACACTCAACCAGCTTCCCTCACACTACATCCGTCACGATGTCGACATGATCTACTTCACGACAGACGCCGAACGCAGCGAGATGGAGAAGAAGGTCATCGCCTCCCTGCGCCAGGCCTACGACAAGATCCAGGCCGTCCCCACTCGCCAGGCTTAATGCCAGCCCTGCTGCCAGAGCAGAGTGACGACCCCTGTCATTCCCGCAACCGGCAGCAGGATCAACACCGGTCTCAGCCTGGGTTCCAGCATGACCCAGGCAGCCAGCAAGAACCCCAGGCTCCAGAACCCGTATTCCTTCTCCTGACCCCAGACCAGCACCACCAGAAGGGCGGCCAAGAGCAGAGCGCGTGCTATCCAGTTCATTGGCATTGGTCCGAAAAAAGATTAATGATAACCATTATCATATTTGGTGTTGCCATCTGCAATCGAACTTGCCTATGGATCTCCGGCTATCAAACGGTGTCGATTGAACAGTGAAAAATGCCGATTAGATCAACTATTTTGTGGGATTTTAAAATTTTAAAGCTGTTTTTCCGAATGAGCAGGGATTTTACACCTCCGCTTTATGGTAGATTGCGCCCTCTTTTGGTAAGCCTCTCGGGATCGACACATCCGCAGGACGAGAGGGGCTGACCTTGGCGAGCAAGAGTTTAGGGAGCGTCTATGCAAAACCAACAACACCACATCCGATTGCCGGGCATGTCGCAAGTATTTGCCTGCCTGGCCATTTTCCTGGCCCTGGCCTTCTCCTTCACCAGCGTGCTGGATCTGCCAATCCAGCTGGCACTGTTCATCGCCTGGTTCGTCATCATGGGGCTCGGCATCAAGCTCGGCCATGATTACAAATCCCTGGAACAGGCGGCAGTCGACGGCGTCGCCAAGGGGATGGGGGCCATCCTGATACTGATCTCCGTCGGTGCCCTGGTGGGCACCTGGATTGCCGGCGGCATCGTCCCCAGCATCATCTACTTCGGCCTCAAGGTGATACACCCCTCCATCTTCCTGCTGGCGACCCTGATCATCTGCTCTCTCACCTCGCTGGCCACCGGCACCTCCTGGGGCTCGGCGGCCACCGCCGGCATCGCCATGATGGGTATAGGCCACAGCCTGGGGGTACCCGCGCCGCTGGTAGCCGGTGCCGTGCTCTCCGGCGTCTACTTCGGTGACAAGCTCTCCCCGCTCTCCGACTCCGTGGTGCTGGCCTCGACCATGTCCAACGTCGACGTGATGGAACACATCAAGGGGATGCTGCCCATCAGCCTGTTCTCCTACGTCATCACCGCCGCCCTGTTCACCGTGGTCGGCATGCAGTACTCCGGCAACGTCAGCCTGGAGCAGGTCAATCTGGTGATGGACGCCCTCGACAAGCAGTTCAACATCACCCCCATGGCCATAGTGCCCGTGGTGCTGGTGCTGGGCCTGTTGGCCAACCGCAAGCCCGCCTTCCCGGTGATCAGCTTCGGCGCCTTGCTGGGTCTTGTCTGGGCCATCGTCTTCCAGGACATGGATCCGGTGAAGGCGATGCACTCCGCCTACAGCCCGTTTGCCATCACCTCAGGCGTCGATTTCATCGACAACATCCTGGGCCGTGGCGGCATGGAGTCCATGCTGGGTTCCGTGGCCGTCATCATCTTCGGCTTGGGCTTCGGCGGTCTGCTGGAGAAGGTCGGCATCCTCTCCGTCATCGCCAGTGCCTTCGAGAAGCGCATCAACAGCGCCGGCAGCCTGACCAGCCACACCATCGGCACCGCCTTCCTGGCCAACGTGTTCGGTTCCGCTATGTATGTATCGCTGATCCTGACCCCCAAGATCATGGCCAAGAACTACGACAGACTGGGGCTTGCGCGCAAGAACCTCTCCCGCAACGCCGAGTTTGGCGGCACCCTCACCTGCGGCATGGTGCCCTGGAGCGACAACGGCATCTTCATGGCAGGGGTCCTCGGGGTAGCGACCCTCGACTACCTGCCCTACATGTGGCTCAGCTTCACCTGCATCATAGTGACCATCACCCTCGCCTATCTGGGCAAGGGAGTGAACCGTGTACCGGTCACAGAGGCGGTGACAACCCGCTAATTTCCGTAAAAACAACGACAAAGGCGCCATCACAGCGCCTTTTGTCTGGGTGCGATTCGAGGTTAAGCTGGCACCCACCTTGATCCCACGTGGCAGGACGCCCAGATGAACTTCACCTTTCGCCAGATCCGCTATTTCGTGGCGGTGGCCGACAGCTTCTCGGTGAGCCGGGCAGCCGCCGAGCTGCACATCTCCCAGTCGGCGGTCACCAGCGCCATCCGCGAGCTGGAGACCGAGCTCGGCGCCGCCCTGTTCGAGCGCAATCCGCGCGGGGTCAGCCTCACCACCCAGGGCCACCAGTTTCTGCTGCACGCCCGTCGCATCCTCGGCGCCATGACCGAGGCCAGCCACTCCCTCAAGGCGGTGGCCCAGCAGGATCAGGGGCGGCTCACCATAGGCGTAACCACGCTGGTGGCCGGCTACTACCTCTCGGAGGCTCTCGGCCGCTTTCGCCGCGCCTTCCCGGCGGTACAGATCGAGGTGAAGGAGGATGAGCAGCCCTATCTCGAGCACCAGATCGTCAACGGTGAGGTGGACGTGGGGATCCTGATGACCAACCGCACCATCCGCCAGGAGGCGTTCGATACCGAGCTGCTGACCCGCTCGCCGCTGCGGGTCTGGCTCGCCGCCAACCACCCCCTCTGCGCCGAGTCGACCCTCTCCCTCAAGGCGCTCGGCGAGGAGCCCATGATCTCGCTGACCGCCGACCAGCTGGACCAGATCATCGGCGGCGGCCTGCGCCGCTACGGTATCGCGCCGCGCATCGTGCTGCGTACCGCCTCGGTGGAAGCGGTGCGCAGCCTGGTGGCGAGCCAGCTCGGGCTCGCCCTGCTGCCGGACTTTGCCTACCGCCCCTGGTCCCTGGAGCAGGAGCGGGTCGAGGCCCGCGCCATCAAGGAGCCCATCCCCGCCATCGACATCGGTCTGGTGTGGCGGCGCGGCTCGCGCCTTGACTGGGCCGCACGCGAGTTCATCGACATCGCCAGAGATCAGAGCCGGCTGCGGGCCCGCCAGCACCTCCCCCGCTAGGACTGAGCCTGAACAGCCGTGACTCCGGCAAAAAAATCAGATTCATCTGCACTCGATATCGATTTTACAGATACCAAAGCCGCTAAAAATTGAAATTCTCATTGCTCACGGCTTCTCCTACGCTCATGACTGGTTAACAGGATGTTAATTGTCAGCGTGGCATCACAACCGTGCCCGCCCATGCAAGGAGAGCAAGATGAAACTGACCCCCCTCACCCTGGCCCTGATCCCCGCCCTGCTGGCAGGCCAGGTCCAGGCTGCCCCCACCACCCTCGGCAAGGGTGAAGGCCAGCTCAACATCGTGGCCTGGGCCGGCTACGTGGAGCGCGGCGAGACCGACAAGAACTACGACTGGGTGACCGGCTTCGAGAAAGAGACCGGCTGCAAGGTCAACGTCAAGACGGCCGCCACCTCGGACGAGATGGTGGCGCTGATGAACGAGGGGGGCTTCGATCTGGTGACTGCCTCCGGTGACGCCAGCCTGCGCCTCATCGCCGGCGGCAAGGTGCAGGCGCTCAACCTGGCGCTCATCCCGAGCTACAGCAAAATTGATCCCCGCCTGCAGAATGCCCCCTGGCACACGGTGGACGGCAAGCACTACGGCGTGCCCTACCAGTGGGGCGGCAACATCTTGATGTACAACACCAAAGTGTTCCCCAAGGCGCCCGACTCCTGGAGCGTGGTGTTCGAGGAGCAGACCCTGCCGGACGGCAAGTCCAACAAGGGGCGGGTACAGGCGTTCGACGGCCCCATCCACATCGCCGATGCCGCCCTCTATCTGATGAGCCACCAGCCGGCGCTCGGCATCAAGGATCCTTACGAGCTCAACGAAGATCAGTACAAGGCCGCCCTCGACCTCCTGCGCCAGCAGCGCAAGCTGGTGGGACGCTACTGGCACGATGCCTTCGTCCAGATCGACGACTTCAAGAACGAGGGGGTGGTGGCCTCCGGCTCCTGGCCGTTCCAGGCCAATACCCTGATCGCCGACAAGCAGCCTATCGCCACGACGGTGCCCAAGGAGGGCGTCACCGGCTGGGCCGATACCAGCATGGTGCACAGCGAGGCGAAGAACCTCACCTGTGCCTATCAGTGGCTGGAGCACTCCCTCAACAACAAGCTGCAGGGGGATCTCGCCTCCTGGTTCGGCTCCGTGCCCGTGGTACCGGCCGCCTGCGAGGGCAATGCCCTGCTCGGGAAAGAGGGGTGCAAGACCAACGGCATCGACAACTTCGATCGGGTTCACTTCTGGCGTACCCCTGTCTCCCAGTGCAAGAGCCAGGGAACCTGCGTGCCCTACTACCGCTGGGTTTCGGACTATATCGCCATCCTGGGTGGCCGCTGAGGTGCCTAAGGAAATGCCGATATGGGGCCGGACAGGAGTCCGGCCCGCTTCCCACACAGACAAGGACGTCCCATGAATGCCGTACAATTTGACCGGGTCAGCCGCCACTATGGCGAGGTGAAGGCGGTCGACGACATCTCCTTCCAGATCCCGGCCGGCGAGTTTTTCACCCTGCTGGGGCCGAGCGGTTCCGGCAAGACCACCTGCCTGCGGATGATCGCGGGCTTCGAATACCCGAGCGAGGGGGAGATCCAGCTGTTTGGCGAGCCCTGCTCCACCGTGCCCCCCTACGATCGCAACCTCAATACCGTGTTTCAGGACTACGCCCTGTTTCCCAACATGGATGTGCGCGACAACATCGGCTACGGCCTGATGCTCAAGGGCGTCGCCAAGGCGGAGCGTTACCGCAAGGTGGACGAGATGCTGGAACTGGTGCGCCTGCCCGGCGTCGGCAACCGCAAGCCGGGCCAGCTCTCCGGCGGCCAGCGCCAGCGCATCGCCATCGCCCGAGCGCTGATCAACCAGCCGCGCATCCTGCTGCTGGACGAACCGCTCGGGGCCCTCGACCTCAAGCTGCGCGAGCAGATGCAGCTCGAACTCAAAGCCTTGCAGCGCCAGCTCGGCATCACCTTCATCTTCGTCACCCACGATCAGCAGGAGGCGCTCTCCATGAGCGACCGCATCTGCATCTTCAATCAGGGCAAGATCGAGCAGATCGCCGCGCCGGATACCATCTACGACGCCCCCGCCACCCCCTTCGTCGCTCGCTTCGTCGGCACCGTCAACCTGTTCGAGGGGGAGCAGGCCCGCCGGCTGTGCGGCGATGCTCAGCAGATGATGGTGCGCCCGGAGCGGATCCGGCTCGCCGAGGCCGGCACACCGGGCTGGTCCGGGGAGGTGCGCGAGGTTGAATATCTCGGCCCCTTCGTGCGCTACCGGGTTGATCTCGGCGAGCAGCTCGAGCTTATCGTCAACCACCCCAACGAGGGCCAGGCCCGCCTGCCCCGTGGCGCCCGGGTCAGCCTCAGCTGGCCGGAGCAGGCGATCCATCACCTGCACACCGCCCCTCAGGGAGCTCAACCATGAGCGCCCCCCACAGTGCGAGCCTTGCCATGAGCCAACCCACTGCCCCCCTCTCCTATCGGCCGCTGCGGCGCCTCTCCACCCTGCTCTACGGGCGGCCAGGCCTGCTGCTGGCCATCCTGCTGGGGCCGCCACTGCTCTGGCTTGGCATCATCTATGTCGGCTCCCTGCTGATGCTGCTCTCCAACGCCTTCTTCGGACTGGACGAGTTCAGCGGCCAGATCCGCCACGAGCTGGGGCTGCAGAACTTCGTTGCCCTGCTGCGGGCTGAGAACTTGGACGTGATCCTGCGCACCGTCGGCATGTCGCTGCTGGTGACCCTGGCCTGCGCCCTGCTCGGTTTTCCGATCGCCTACTACATGGCGCGCTACACCAGCGGCAAGACCCGGGCCCTGTTCTACGTCGGCATCATGCTGCCGCTCTGGTCCAGCTATCTGGTGCGGGTCTACGCCTGGAAGCTGATCCTGGCCAAGGAGGGGGTCATCAGCTGGCTGGCAGACACCCTGGGACTGGACTGGCTGCTGGACGCCATCCTCTCGCTGCCGGTGATCGGGGGGCCGTCGCTGTCATTCTCGCGCATCGGCACCTTCATCGTGTTCGTCTACGTCTGGCTGCCCTTCATGATCCTGCCCATCCAGGCGGCGGTGGAGCGGATCCCGCGCTCCTTGCTGGAGGCGAGCGGCGATCTCGGCGCCACCCCGGCCCAGACCTTTCGCACCCTGATCCTGCCGCTGGCCCTGCCCGGCGTGGTGGCGGGCTCCATCTTCACCTTCTCCCTAACGCTGGGGGACTACATCATCCCCGGCATCATAGGCAACTCCACCATGTACATAGGTCAGGTGGTCTACATGCAGCAGGGCACGGCGGGCAACCTGCCCTTCGCCGCCGCCTTCTCGCTGGTGCCGATCCTCATCATCGCCATCTACCTGACCATCGCGAAACGCTTGGGGGCCTTCGATGCGCTCTAATACTTCCATGAAACGGGACCATGGCAGCCAGCCCTCCGGCCTGCTCAAGTACGCGGCCATCGGCGGCCTCTTGTTCCTGCACTTCCCGATCCTGTTCATCTTCCTCTACGCCTTCACCAGCGAGAGCAAGAGCTATCAGTTCCCACCGCCCGGGCTCACCCTCAAGTGGTTCGAGGTGACCCTCAACCGCCCCGACGTGTGGCGCGCCATCCAGCTATCGCTGGAGGTAGCGGGGCTGGCGACGCTGGCCGCCATGGTGCTCGGCACCCTGGCGGCGGGGGCCATCGCCCGCAGCCGCTTCTTCGGCCAGGAGGTGGTATCGCTGTTGCTGGTGCTGCCCATCGCCCTGCCCGGCATCGTCACCGGCATCGCGCTGCGCTCCGCCTACGGGGTGATGGAGATCCCTTTCAGCTTCTGGACCATCGTCATCGGTCACGCCACCTTCTGCGTGGTGGTGGTCTACAACAATGCCCTGGCGCGCTTTCGCCGCACCAACCAGAGCCTCATCGAGGCGTCGATGGATCTCGGTGCCGACAGCTTCCAGACCCTGCGCTACGTGATCCTGCCCAATCTGGCCACGGCACTGCTGGCGGGGGGCATGCTGGCGTTTGCCCTGAGCTTTGACGAGGTGATCGTCACCACCTTCACCGCGGGCCAGCAGACCACGCTGCCGATCTGGATGTATCAGGAGCTGATCCGGCCACGGGACAGGCCGGTCACCAACGTGGTGGCGCTCATCATAGTGGCCTTCACCACCATTCCCATTCTGCTTGCCTACTACCTCACCCGCGACGGCCAGGACGTTTCCGGCAGCGGCAAATAACGACTCAACGCGTGCGCAAGGATGCAACCATGAAACTCTCTACCCAACTTTTGATCGACGGTCAGTTCGTCACCGGTGACGGCCAGGCCGAGCCCATCCTCAACCCGGCCACCGGGGAGCTCATAGCCTCCGTGCCAGAAGCCTCGTTCGAGCAGGTGAACCGGGCGGTGAACGGCGCCCAGCGCGCCTTCGCCCAGTGGAGCCGCACCACCCCGGCAAGCCGCAGTACCCTGCTGCTGCGCCTGGCCGATGCCATCGAACACCACGCCGAGGAGTTTGCGGCCCTCGAATCCCTCAACTGCGGCAAGCCCTATCTGGCGGTGCTGAACGATGAGCTGCCCGCGGTGGTGGACTGCTTCCGGTTCTTCGCCGGCGCCGCCCGCTGCCTGCAGGGGCCACTCGCCGGGGAATATATCGAGGGACACACCAGCATGATCCGCCGCGACCCCATCGGCGTGGTGGGCAGTATCGCCCCCTGGAACTATCCGCTGATGATGGCGGCCTGGAAGATGGCCCCGGTGCTCGCCGCCGGCAATACGGTGGTGCTCAAACCCTCCGAGCAGACCCCGCTCACCGCCCTGCGCCTGGCGGAGCTCGCCAGCGAGCTCTTCCCCCGCGGCGTCATCAACATCGTCTGCGGCCGGGGCGAGAGCGTGGGGGCGCCGCTGGTGGAGCACCCGCTGGTGCGCATGGTGTCGCTCACCGGTGACATCGCCACCGGTCAGAAGATCCTGCTGAGCGCCGCCCGCACCATGAAGCGCACCCACCTTGAGCTGGGGGGCAAGGCGCCGGTCATCATCTTCGACGACGCGGATCTGGAGGCCGTGGTGGCGGGCATCCGCACCTTCGGCTTCTACAACGCCGGCCAGGATTGCACCGCCGCTTGCCGCATCTATGCCCAGGGCAAGATCTACGACAAGTTCGTCGCCGCCATGACCGAGGCGGTCGCCTCCATCAAGGTGGGCGGTCCGCGCGAGGAGGGAGTGGAGATGGGGCCGCTCATCTCGGACCGCCAGCGCAATCGGGTGGCCAGCTTCGTGGAGCGGGCCCAGAGCAGCGGTCATGTGGAGGTGACGGCGGGAGGCAAGATCCGCCCCGGCAACGGCTTCTTCTTCGAACCGACCCTGATCGCCCATGCCCGTCAGGAGGATGAGATCGTGCGCCGGGAGGTATTCGGCCCGGTTGTGTCGGTGACCCGCTTCAGCGACGCCGAACAGGTGGTGCAGTGGGCCAACGACTCGGACTACGGCCTCGCCAGCTCGGTCTGGACCAAGGATCTGAGCCTTGCCAGCAAGGTGGCCAGCCACCTGCAGTACGGCTGCACCTGGATCAACACCCACTTCATGCTCACCTCCGAGATGCCCCACGGCGGCATGAAGATGTCCGGCTACGGCAAGGATCTCTCCCTCTACGCGCTGGAGGACTACACGGTGCCGCGCCACATCATGGTCAAGCTCTAGGCTCCCGTCCCCCTGAAAACAAGATGGCCCCTTGGGGCCATCTTGTTTTGCATCAGGTCTGTGCATCCCTGCTGTGCACCGTCTGTGCACCGACGCAGCGTCACCATTCACCCGACCGCGACCCGCATCAACGTCATGACAACCGCCACAGCCAGTGGTAATCCAAAATAAGCAGACCAAACAGCAGCATCAGGTGATAGATGGAGAAACGGAAGGTACGCATCGCCTGGCCGGGCCGATCCCCGTACTTCAACAACCAGCCATGCCAGCAGAATCCAAGGTTCAGCCCCAGACTGCCGACCAGGTAGACAAGCCCCGACATGCCGATCAGATAGGGCAGCAGACAGACGAGCGTCAGGATCAGCAGATAGAGCAGGATGGCGGTCTTGGTGAAATCGGTGCCGTGGGTGACCGGCAGCATGGGAATGTCGGCACCGGCATAGTCATCGCGCCGGTGGATGGCCAAAGACCAGAAATGGGGCGGCGCCCAGGTAAAGATGATCATCACCAGCAGCCAGGGCTCGGCCGAAAGCTGCCCCGTGATGCTGGTCCAGCCCAAGAGCGGTGGCATGGCTCCCGCCAATCCGCCGATAACGATATTCTGCGGCGTGGCCCGCTTCAGCAGCAGGGTATAGACGACCGCATAGCCGAACAGGCTGGCCAGGGTTAGCCAGGCAGTCAGGGGATTCACGCCCCAATGGAGCAGAACAAACCCCGACAGTGCCAGACAGATCGCAGAACTCATCGCCTGCCCCGGCGTGATCCGTCCCATGGCGACCGGGCGCCAGCGCGTTCTGCGCATCCGGGCATCGATGCCGCTATCCAGAGAATGGTTCATGGCCGCCGCCCCGGCAGCGAGCAGTCCAATCCCCGCCAGGCCCAGTATCATCTCGTCCAGAGAGGCGCGTGTCGGCTCGGCCAGCAGCATGCCCACCCAGGCGGTCAGGAGCAGCAGGGCGACCACCTTTGGTTTGGTCAACTGACAATAATCGCGCACCCGGCGGAGGGCGAAGCGCTGTGCCCGCACTCTCCCATTCATGTCCGGCTCCTGACCATCCCAGGGGATGGCAAGGGGTTGTGATGAGGCATAGAGAGTCTCCCGCGCGCCAGCACACAGCAGACCAGCAGGTGGGCGGCCACCAGATTATGCGCAAGGGCGTTGGCCAGTGGCAGGGCCAGATGGACGTTCGCCAATCCCAAGGCAATCTGCACGGTCAGCAGACCCAGCAACAGCCAGCCAAACCCTCTCAGGGGGGTCCGCTGGCAGAGCAGCGCGAGGGCGAAAGCTCCCACCAGCAAGGCCGTGGTCAGCGCTCCCAGGCGATGGGCGATGTGAATGGTCTGGCGCGCCTCCTTGCCCAGCACGCCGAACTCATAGCTGGCGTGCCCCAGAGGGAGATGAAAGGCTTGCGCCCAATTCAGCTCTGCCTGCCAGTTGCCCTGGCACAAGGGAAACTCCACACATGCCATGGCCGCATAGTTCGCCGACGTCCAGCCCCCCAGCGCGATCTGCAGCAGCAGCACGCCGCAGGCCATGCTGCCAAGCCAGGAAACGCCCTGGTGTACGGGCGGGGGTGAAGGGAAACCTGCCAATTCGGCCCGATAGAGCCAAAGCAAGGTCAGGATGGCGAAGCCGCCCAGCAGATGAGTGGTCACCACCAGGGGATGCAGGGCCAGGGTCACCGTCCACATACCCAGTGCCGCCTGACCCGCAACCAGCACCAGCAAGATGAGCGAGAGGTGGCGCAGTCGGCCGCCTGTACGCCAGCCCAAGCCGGACAGGAGCACAATCACGCCTCCCAGCACCCCGGCGAAGTAGCGATGCACCATCTCGCTGCGCGCCTTGTGAGGAACAAGCGGGCTGGCCGGATAGCGCTGTGCCGCCAGTTCCGCATGCTCGGCGCGGGGAATGGCCAGGGAACCATAGCAACCTGGCCAATCGGGGCAAGCCAGCCCGGCATCCGTCAACCGGGTATAAGCACCGAGCGCGATGACAAGAACGGCCAGCGCAATGGCCACGGAGGCCAGCCTCTTGTGCATCTTCATATGCCGCCTCGTTGCCCGTGCAGTAACCAGAAGATGCGAGTTCCATGCCGGCTGCATCGTCACTGCACCCCACGCTGATACTTGAGCAGTTGCTGCAGATCCGACAGTACCGCCTTGCCAAGCAACGGCCAGGTCGTCGTGCTGCCGGGTACCTCGTAACGCAAGATGGCCAGCCCGCGGTCGTCCACCAGCAGTATATCCCCCTCCCTCATTTCACTGTTTGCCTCGTGAGGTGGCGTCAACTGGACCAGCTCCAGCTTGTCCAGATTACGGCCAAGTGCGGCCTGGATACGTGCCATCAGCACAGGGACCTGCCGGCATTGCCCCTCGCAGCGAGGGGCCACCAGATAGACCAGTCGCCATTGGTGCTGATGGGCAGGAAGCGGTTGCAACAGGTAGATCTCCTGGTGCAGCCAGTGTCCCTTGCTGCGCGTGCCGGGTTCATACCAGCCCTGGTGAAGAGTCAGAGCCGCCAGCACCACAGGCAGCAGGATCACCGCAGCAAAGAGCGCTGGCACCCTCCAGCGTTGCCATCCGCTCATGGGGAGCACCTCCTTGTCAGCATGACCCCCCCTGACAGAACCACCAGCGCCAAGCCGAGCCATTGCACCGCATAGGCCCGGTGTTTTTCAGGAGGCATGACATTGTGCTGGTAGTGATAGAGGAATGGGGTTCGTCTTTGATACAACACGGCGTCTGCAAGCGGGGCTCCGATTGCCTGTCGCAGGGTCTCGACCCTGATGGATTGCAGCCGGTTCGGGTAGGGGCCTGGTTCTATGTTCTGTCCCAACAGGAAGCCGCCGGGAGCCATGCGCAGCACACCTTCAAGGGTCATTGCGGCGGGGATGGCGGGATTGGGCAATTGCGACCTGTCGGATGGTGCGGGCACCCATCCCAGGTTGACCAGCAACAGTGAGGATCCCCCCTCTGCGCGTACCGGGATGAGCACGTCATAGCCAACCTCCCCGTTGGCGATCTGGTTGTCCAGCAACCAGACATAAGGGCTGACCCACTCGGCTTTCCCTTGCAGAGGCTGGCCATCCAGTAACTCCGGGTGTTGCCAGTCGATCTGGGCCAATGTCCTTGGCCCGGCCTGCTGCATCTTTGCCATCTGCGCCAGCCAGGCCGTTTTTTCCATTCCGCGCTGCCACTGCCAGAACGCCAGCTTGCACAAACCGGCCGTCACCACCAGAGTGAACAACAAGACAAACCAGCGTCTGTGATGCCATGGTCGTCGCTTGTCTCGTGCAGCCGAATCGCGCATATCGAGGAGGATCCCAAGATGTTGATCAAGGTCGTTCTGATACTCATGCTGCTGCTCATCATCGGCCAGCTGTTTCACGCCCTCTGGCTGATGCTCAGTGAAGGCAATACGCAAAAGATGTCGGTACCTCTGGGCCGGCGCGTCTTCTTCTCCCTGCTGGTGGTCATCATACTGCTGCTCTCTCTCGCGATGGGCTGGCTGGAGCCCAACCCTCGCCCCTACTGAGCACGGCATCAAAGCAGGTAGACAAAGACGAACAGACAGAGCCAGACCACATCGACGAAGTGCCAGTACCAGGCCGCAGCCTGGAAAGCGAAATGACGCTGTGGGGTGAAATGATCCCTCAACATGATTCGCAGCCAGATGATGGTCAGGAAAAGGGTGCCCAGCAGCACGTGCAGTCCATGGAACCCGGTCAGAATGAAGAAGGTATTGCCATAGATGCCGGAATCCAGCCGCAGCCCGAGATCCCGATAGGCATGCAGATACTCATAGCCTTGAAACCACAGGAATGTCAGCCCGAGCACCACAGTTGCCAGCAACATCCCCTTGAGCCGCATGCGTCTGCCGTTTTCCAGACTCATGTGTGCAAACAGCAGGGTCACGGAGGAGCCGAGCAGGATCAAGGTATTGATGAGGGGGATCCCCTGCCAGGGCATGGCCTGGGTCGTGGCCCCGCCGGGCGTCTTGAGCAGGGGCCAGTGAGCGGTGAAATCCGGCCACAGCAGCTGGCCCGTCATCACCCTGTGGCCCGCACCATCCAGCCAGGGCACCGCAAGCTGGCGGGCATAGAACAGCACTCCGAAAAAAGCCAGAAAGAACATCACTTCAGAGAAGATGAACCAGACCATGCCCTGCCTGAAGGATCTGTCCATCTGGGCGCTGTAGAGCCCGGTCATGGACTCCCGGATGATGTGACGGAACCAGCCAAACAACATGAATGCCAGCAGGGCGACACCGGCCATCATCAGATACCGGCCGAAACCGGTCTGCCCACTCGCCACTTCATTGACCAGATGTCCCGCCCCCAACGCCAGGAAAAACAGTGCAATGGCACCAATGATGGGCCAGCGACTCTGGTCCGGGACATAATAGGTCTGGTTCACCTTGGCCATGGTCATTTCCTCTGTGCGAGTGCCGGTGCAGGTACGGACTCCGTGATGTCATAGAGCGAGTAGGAAAGCGTGATGGTATTGATGCTGTCCGGTAGTGCCGGATCGATATAGAACTTGAGCGGCATCAGCTTGCTCTGCCCTGCCCTCAGCTCCTGGCGATTGAAGCAGAAACACTCCACTTTCTTCAGATAGGCTGCGGCGGGACCGGGAGAGACCGACGGGACCGCCTGACCCACCATGGCCCGCTCCGTGGGATTGAACACCCGAAAGTTGACCATCTTCACCTCCCCCGGCCGCACCGACAGCCGAGCCGTCTCACCGCTGAACTCCCACGGCATCCGGGTATCCGCATGAGCAAGAAACTCGATCTGGATGCTCCGCTTGCTGTCGATCACCGCCCGCTCCGTACTGGCCGCTTGATCAGACGTCTTGCCATTGAGGCCGGTGATCCGGCAGAAGACGTCATAAAGCGGCACCAGCGCAAAGGCAAAACCAAACATGACGAGCACGACCAGAGCCAGTTTTCTGAGCAAGGGGGCATGACTGACCTGAGTCATATGACCTCCCTAACGCTCTTCCGACCGGATATCCGGCGGAGTCTGGAAGCTGTGATAGGGAGGGGGAGAAGAGAGCGTCCATTCCAGTCCCTCGGCCCCCTCCCATACCCGATCGCTCGCCTTGGCTCCGCCTCTGATGCATTTGACCACGCCCCAGACAAACAGCAGCTGAGACAGGCCGAAGGCAAAGCCCCCCAGGCTGATCAGCATGTTGAAGTCCGCAAATTGCAGGGCGTAATCGGGAATGCGGCGAGGCATGCCCGCCAGCCCGACAAAATGCATGGGGAAAAACAGCACATTGACCGAGACGAGCGAACACCAGAAATGCCATTGGCCGAGCCGTTCGTCATACATGTGCCCCGTCCATTTCGGCAACCAGTAGTAGGCCGCAGCCAGGATCGAGAAGACGGCACCGGTCACCAGCACATAGTGGAAATGGGCCACTACGAAATAGGTGTCGTGATACTGAAAATCAGCCGGCGTCATGGCCAGCATCAGCCCGGAGAAACCGCCAATGGTGAACAGAGTGATGAAGGCGATGGCAAACAGCATGGGGGTCTCGAATGTCAGAGAACCACGCCACATGGTGGCAAGCCAGTTGAATACCTTTACCCCTGTCGGCACCGCGATCAACATGGTGGTGTACATGAAGAACAGCTCCGCCACCACGGGCAATCCGGTGGTGAACATGTGGTGAGCCCAGACCATGAAGGAGAGCAAGGCGATGCTGCTGGTGGCATAGACCATGGAGCGATAACCGAACAGCGTCTTGCGGGAGAAGGTCGGAATGATGCTGGAGACGATGCCGAAAGCCGGCAATATCATGATGTAGACTTCCGGGTGCCCGAAGAACCAGAAAATGTGCTGAAACAAGACAGGATCCCCCCCACCGGCCGCATCGAAGAAACTGGTCCCGAAATACTTGTCCGTCAGCACCATGGTCACCGCAGCCGCCAGCACCGGCATGACAGCGATGAGCAGAAACGCCGTGATGAGCCAGGTCCAGACAAACAGCGGCATCTGCATCCAGCCCATGCCCGGCGCCCGCAGGTTGAAGATGGTCACGATGACGTTGATGGCCCCCATGATGGAGGAGATCCCCATGATGTGAATGGCAAAGACAAACAGGGCCGTGCTGTTGCCGCTGTACTGGGTGGACAGGGGGGCATAGAAGGTCCAGCCAGAACTGGGGCCGCCTCCCTCCATAAACAGGCTCGACAGGAGGATGAGGAAAGCAAACGGCAGGATCCAGAAGCTCCAGTTGTTCATGCGGGGCAGCGCCATGTCAGGGGCCCCAATCATGATGGGGATTAGCCAGTTGGCGAGGCCGGTGAAGGCGGGCATGACGGCACCAAAGACCATGATAAGGCCGTGTACCGTGGTCATCTGGTTGAAAAACAGGGGTTCCACCAGTTGCAGTCCGGGCTGGAACAGTTCTGCCCGGATCACCATGGCCATGGCGCCACCGGTAAAGAACATGGTGAGGGCAAAGCACAGATAGAGAGTACCGATGTCCTTGTGATTGGTGGTGTAGAGCCAGCGCCTCAGACCGGCCGCAGGCTGGTGGACATGTTCGCTGTGCGGGGTATCCGTGATTCCATCACTCATGCCGACGCCTCACTTGTCCTTGTCCGGATTGGCCGGGTTGAGAAGGGACTGCACCTCGGCTGGCTGTACAAGGTCGCCGGTCTTGTTATCCCAGGCATTGCGTTCATAGGTGATGACGGCGGCCAGTTCCTGCGCCGTCAACTGTTTGCCAAAAGGCTGCATCGCCGTGCCGCTCTTGCCATGCAGGACGATGTCCAGATGCTGGGCCCGATGGTCCGCCTGTGTGGTCACCTTGCTGCCATTGAGCGCCGGGAAGATGCCGGGCAATCCGGTACCCGCGGGCTGATGACAAGCCGCACAGTGCCCCAGATAGACTTTCTCCCCCTGCGCCATGGCTTGTGGCAACGTCATGGTCTCCGCTGCCTGCGCCTGTTGCTGTGCCTTGGCAGTTGCCTGCTCGTCTCCCTTTCTGGCAATCCACGCCTCGAACTCCTCTGCGGATTTGGCCACCACAACCACGGGCATGAAACCGTGATCCTTCCCGCACAGCTCGGCGCACTGCCCACGATAGGTGCCCGGCTTGTCGATCCGGGTCCAGGACTCGTTGATGTAGCCAGGATTGGCATCTTTTTTCACGGCGAAGGCGGGAACCCACCAGGAGTGAATGACATCGTCCGAGGTCATCAGGAAACGGATCTTCTTGCCGACCGGCAATACCAGAGGGTTATCCACCTCCAGCAGATAATTGCCGCCCTTGGGGGCATCACCGGAGATCTGCTGTTTGCTGGTCGCCAGCAGGGAATAAAACGCCACTGGATACTCTAGGTATTTGTAATGCCATTTCCATTGCGAGCCCGTGACGAGGACGGTGAGATCGGCCTTGGAGGTATCCTCCATCTTCAACAGGGTCGAGGTTGCCGGTGCCGCCATCGCGATCAGTATCAACACGGGGATGGCCGTCCACAGCAACTCGATGCGGGTGCTTTCGTGAAACTGGGCGGCTTTGGCACCGCGCGATTTTCGATGGTGCACGATGGACCAGAACATGATGCCGAAGACGAGCAGACCGATGACGCAACAGATATAGAAAATCGTCATGTGCAGGTCATAGACCTGCTGGCTGATGGCGGTCGCCCCGCGCGTCATGTTGAACCGGATCTCATTGGCAAAGGCGCTGCTGCTGATGAACCACATCATCATTCCGGCACCTGCCTGAGCTGCATCGTTTCTCACATTGCACTCCCTGTGCACGTTGGAGAAGATGGCCTGCATTCAATACGCCCAACGCTAACCATCTGAAAATAATGCATTTATTAAAATTCATTTCACATTCAAGTATTAGTCCATATTCAGAAAAAACCAAAATGCAGACAGCCCTGACCAGGCTCATCAGAGCAGTGGCAATGGGCAAAACGCGAGCAGGGAAGAGGGAGAAACGGGTCCCGGGGTGGCCGCGCCTTGAACGGAGAGAGCTTCAGCCATGGTGAGTCGAATCGATGTGCAGAACCCGGAGGGTCCATTGGTTCCTCCCGGGCTCCGTGGTTTTCTGCCGTGCCAGAGGCGGGGTCAGCCCGCTGGGGCTTGCTGAGCCAGCAGTCTGGCCAGCAGGGAGCGCAGTGCTTTTATCAGGGCGGGTTTGCCCGCGACGCCCTGTCGGGCAGCCAGCTCTGACCAGGGCGCATATTGCCAGATGGTGGCGATCAGCAACCGTCGTTCATCCTGACTCAACGCATCCAGCATCATCACTTGCCGGAGCAGCCAGCGTTGCAGTGTCGCCTGGCACAATTCGAATGGCTTGTGATGGTGGGCAAAGCAATCGAGTTCCTGATGCTCGAAGTCATCCAGATCCGGCACATGAGTGACAGGTCCGCCTCTGAGGGATAGCCAGACCAGTTCGGTATCCAGCCTCTTGAGTTCACCCGCCAGCAGGGCCGGCAACTGGCTCATGAAACGCTGTCGCCATTGCGCCAGCTCGGCGTGATATTCCGATTGCAGCGGCATCAGCAGCAAAGCTGCATGACTGCCGCTGGCCGCATCGCGCTGCAGACCAAGACGCAGCACCTTCAATCCCGCCTTGAGCCAGAATGGCAGCAGATCTGGGCTGGCGGAGAAGGCTGACCCCAGATAATCGACCCCTAATACCCGATAATGTGATACCAGCTTGTCCAGCAACCTGGACCCCAGCCCAAGACGATGAAGAGCAGGATGGATGGCGATGCGCATCACCCTGGCATAAGAGCGCTCCCCCGCCGTCACGAAACCAGCGTGGGCCAGCAGCGACTGGGGCAGCAGATGTCCACGAGGGCGCCTTCGTCCGGCCCAGATCGCATGCGCCAGATCAGGGGGTATATTGCCCTCCCGCGCAACCAGCGCCACCCCGAGCAACTCCTGTCCCTGCTCCATCAGATGAATGTCGAGATCCGGCCCCTCCAGCAAATACCGCAGATCACTGGGGCTGGTCTGGTAGTGAGCCAGCACGAGCAGGCCGAACACCCGATTGAGCAGCGCGTCATCACGGGCCAGCTCATCTTGTCCGACCAGGCGCCAGGTCGGTGATGTCGGGGGATGAGGTGCCGATATGTCAGCATTCAGACCAAGGAGCCGGAAGATCAGAGGCTCCAGCGGATCGCTCAGGCTCCAGCGAATGGGCTCCACCAGGCGCAGCTCCTGCCAATCCGGGGTTTGCTCATCGAGTACCCTCTTGAAGCGCAGATGAAAGCCGCGCCCCGTCCCCTCATAGCCGTGCTCCGTTGTAGCGAAGACAATGCGACTGTGACGGGCCAGCATGGCTTCCAGCAGCGGGGTCGGGATGGCGGCGGCCTCATCCACCAGCAACAGATCCGCCAGCACGTCTCCTTGAGCCACCCGATCAGGGGACACATAGCTCAGACCGGCCAGCCGCTCAGGCATCTCTGCCAGCACGCGCTCTGCATGGGCAAAAAGTGTCGCCACTGTAGCGTGGGAAGGGGCTGTCACCGCTATCCTCAAGGTCGGATCCCGACTCAGCAAGTCGGCGCTCGCCAGCCCCAGCACGGCGCTCTTGCCACGACCGCGATCGGCGCTCAGCACCAGGGGGCGACGGCGATGGCCGTGCAACACGTTGTGGATGGCGGGCAGCGCACGGGCCTGATCCGCGCTCAGCGGCCGGTCCCCGTCGAGAGGCTGCCAGGTAATATCACAAGAGGCAGGCGTCAGATCTCGCGCCGGATCTTCTTCCAGCAACCGTACCAGACGGGAGATGAACCCCTGCCCGGCACGATCGACCTCCTCTGGCTGGGCGACCAGCCTCTGACGATCAGGGTCTGGGTAGGTCGGCCATGCCTCCCGCGGCGGGGTCAGCAGAAGCAAGAGCCCCCCAGCCCTCAATGTCCCCGCCAAGGCACCGAATGCATCGGGGTGAAAACCACTGAAGGCATTGAATACCAGGGTGTCGCACTCCTGACCGAGCCGTTGAAGCGCCTTGGCGGCAGGCTGCGGAGCATGACGCTCAGGACCCTGCCCCAGCCAGAACACCGCCCCCCACAGCAAGGATTCGGCACGAACGATGCAGTCATCCTGCTCCCCTTCCAGCCAGATCAGACGTCGCTCGCCGGCAGAAGCGATAGCGTGGCGCAAGGCGAGCAGCTCGGCTGACATCATGGAGCTGGGCTGGCGTCTGGCTTCACACGGGGTTCAAACATGCGCTCCCCCATCTGGTCGATGAAGGTATGGGCCTTTTGCACCATGAAGCGCTCGGCATCCGCCGGGTTGGCAAAGAGATCGGAGCGGATGAAGCGATGGGTCTGTAATTGCCCGTCTATCTCCCTGGTGATGCGACCTGCCAGCCTGTATTGCCCCCCTTCCGCCATGGGCTCGGGATAGATGAGATAGCCCATGTATTCGATGGGCTCAACCTCGGGGCTCTGGGCGATCTCTCCCTTGAACAGGGCATTGAATAGTTTTTTGAACATGTTCGCATCCTCTCTGATAAAGGCATTCTCCCCAAGGGTGGAATCACTGGCAAGCTCGGGATCTTATTACCATTCGTTCTTTGCACTACGAACCATTCTCATTTAGATTTCATCTCATTCCAGCATGAGGTCCAGATTATGTACGTGTGTTTGTGCCGCGGCATCACAGATAACCAGATCCGCAAGGCGGTACAGGCAGGCAAGACTGAATTCCGACAGTTGAAACAGTCGCTGGAAGTCGGTGCCCAATGTGGTAAATGTGTGCGCATGGCGATGGAGATCATCGCTACCGAAATCGACAAGATGGAGTCAGAGCAGGCACCGCTCTATTACGAAGTGGCGTAAAACCGCCGACTTCTCATCTTCATCTCTCCTTCTGCCCTCCAGGGGACGACTTTCCCCCATCACGTTATGGTCATGTTTCTGGACTAAGCTCTAGTGATCGTTGCCTAGGCTCGAAAACGAGGAGTAATGTCGATGAAAGGAGATCCCAAAATCATTGCCCACCTCAACAAGGTGCTGGCCAATGAGCTGGTTGCCATCAACCAATACTTCCTGCATGCCCGCATCTATGATGACTGGGGCCTCAAGGGGCTGGGGCACAAGGAGTATCACGAATCCATCGATGAGATGAAACATGCCGACGAGCTGGTCAAGCGGGTGCTGTTTCTGGAAGGGCTGCCCAACTTGCAGGATCTGGGCAAGCTGCGCATCGGTGAGACGGTGGAAGAGATGCTGCGCTGTGACTTGTCTCTGGAGATGGACGCCATCCCCGACCTGAAAGTCGCCATCACCTATGCCGAGTCTGTGCAGGACTACGTCAGCCGCGACCTGTTCCAGGAGATCCTGGAAGATGAAGAGGAGCATGTGGACTGGCTGGAAACCCAGCTCGATCTCATCGCCCGTATCGGTCTGGAAAACTACCAGCAATCCCAGCTCCATGCCGAGTCATCCTGAATCGCGATGACATCAAGAGACAATCCCAACCCGCCCAGGCGGGTTTTTTCATGGCACCAGCGGCAGAGATCTTGCCCAACGATACGGTAGCCAACCTGGTTGCTGACAAGGCAGGCCAGAGGCTGTCAGGATGGCAGGCGCCGGATTGAACCGCCTCCGGGATCACAGTTACGATGCATGGGGCAGCGGCAGGCGCCGCTTTCGATTAGGATACGACCCCATTCCCATCATTTTGCTACGGATGACCTCCATGGAACTGATTGCACGCGAGATGGCGCCCCACAAACGGGTTGCCCTGGTGGCTCACGACAACATGAAAGCCCCTCTGCTGAACTGGGTGCTGCGCCGCAAGGAGGAGCTCAAGCTCCACCATCTCTATGCGACCGGCACCACGGGCACCCTGCTCGGCAAGAAGGCGCAGCTGCCCATTACCTGCCTCTTCTCCGGCCCCATGGGAGGGGATCAGCAGCTCGGCGCCCTCATCGCCGAAGGGAAGATAGACGTGATGATCTTCTTCTGGGATCCCCTCAATCCCGCCGCCCACGATCCTGACGTCAAGGCCCTGCTGCGCCTCGCGGCCGTCTGGAACATCCCGGTCGCCACCAACGAGGCGACGGCGGACTTCATCATGGACAGCCCGCACATGCAGCAGGCATTCAGCGTCCAGGTGCCCGACTACGCCGGCTACCTCAAGGCCAGAACTGAATAAGCAACGCCAGACAGCAAAGAGCCGGAACAGATGTCCGGCTCTTTTCTTTCATGGGGGGAGAAGGTCAGCGCTGGAGGCTTTTCTGCGCGAATTTTGGCCTGGCATTCATGATCTGCTCCACCTGCTCGTCGCTCATCTTGCCCCGCGACAGTCCCAGAACCTTGTAGGTCAGCAGAGGGCGCGCCGGCAGGGCGATCATCAGGGCGCGGATCTGGTTCTCGTCTTCCTTCTCTCGCGCCGGCTTGCCGTAGGCGTAGGTGAGCACGCCGGCATCCATCAGGTTTTTGACGGCGGGTTCGGTGATCGGCAGGTTTATGACGCTTTTCCGTTGCAGTACGAACTCCCGCAGCACCGCCTTCTCGTTGAAGTCGAGGAAGCCAATCATCTGGGCCAGTTGATCCTGCTGGCGGCGGGACTGCCACTCGTCACAGGCCCACTCCCAGGCGATCAGAAAGCCCTGACTGCAGAAATAGGAGATGGCGATCAACATGCCGACCCCAAGCCAGGCCGCATGAGCCGTGGCCCACTGGCTCACGGCGCCTTTCATCAATCCGGCCGGAAACAGCAGGATGATGCTGCAGCAAAGCAGCAGCCAGACCATCAGCCAGTTGAGGCGATTAAGCTGGTAAAAATGTTGGATCCACCGTTTCATCGTTCACCCTTCCCAAGTCAATGTGGACAGTAGCCAACTCGTAGCAATCGCTGTGCCAGCACAAGGATCCTCGTAAAAAGATCAGGATCCCGGACGGGAGAGTCGAGGGGTTGTCACATCCTTTTACAACTTGTCGCGCGGATCATCCCCTGTTGGCCTTGCGCCTCACCGAGCCACTTGGTAAAAAGCCCGCACTGTCACTGGGGAGTAGCAACCCGCCCGAAATCCGGGCAGGGCCCATGTCAACACTCTTGGATCCACAGATCCATGGCATGGGCGGCGATAGCACCTATCGTCCTGCAAGACCTTTGGCCTCGATATGCACGCCAGCCGGGCGAGCCGTATCGGGTCCATCGGTTGTTCTGCTCGCCTGGCGGTTACTCGTCATGCTGATCACCCTGCTGTTATTTCTGATCTCTGCCGTCACCATCTATCTGGCCTGCGAATACTTCGTCAACGGCATCGAATGGACCGGCCATCATTTCAAACTGTCCCAAAGCGCCACCGGTTCTCTGCTGGCTGCCCTCGGCACGGCCCTGCCCGAATGCATCGTCACCCTGACCGCGCTGCTGATGGGGGATGCCCCCGCCCAGCAGCAGATAGGCATAGGTGCGGCCCTCGGCGGCCCGCTGGTGCTGGCTACCATAGGCTATGCTGCCGTCGGCGTGACCCTGCTGCTGTGCATGAGCCGGGAGCACAGAGCCATCAATGGCGAGGTGCAGCGGGAGATAGGCCGCGATCAGGCCTGGTTTGCCGGCATCTTCCTGTTGGCCGTGCTGCTTGGCATGGTGGCCTTCACCGGTAAAACCTGGCTGGCCCCCCTGTTCGTGCTGATGTACCTCCTCTATGTGCGACGTGAGCTGAAACAGACCGACAGCCACGATGCGGAATTGCCCTCCCCCCTCAAGCTGGATCCGCACGCCAGGATCCCGGCGCTCGGCAAGGTGCTGCTGCAAACCCTGGTGGCGCTCGGCGTGGTGGCGCTGGCGGCCCAGCTGTTCGTTCACCAGCTGGAGAACATGGGCGAGCTGTTCGGCCTCTCGCCGGTAGTGGCCGCCCTGTTGCTGAGCCCGGTGGCCACCGAAATGCCCGAGCTGATGAACGTGCTCATCTGGGTGCGGCAGGGCAAACACCGGCTGGCACTGGCCAATATCTCCGGCGCCATGATGATCCAGGGCACCATTCCCAAGGCGTTCTGCCTGCTGTTCACTCCCTGGCTGCTGGACAGCACCATGATGGCCTCCTCGCTGGTGACGCTGCTGGCGGTCACGCTGCTGTGGTGGGGGTTCAGTCGGGAGCGGATGACGGCGGGCAGGCTCGCCCTGGTGGGACTGGTTTACCTGGGTTTCTGCGGCTGGCTGATGATGAGCTGAGGGCCGGCCTCTGCCTCTGGCGCAACAAGAAAGGGCAGGATCCTATCCTGCCCTTCATCTCACGGGGTAGTGTCAATCAGACCGATCCGAGGTCTTAGAACTGCTGGAACCAGCGCTGGATCTGGGCCGGATCCTTGCTCTGGGTCAGGGCGAGCATCAGCAGCACCCGCGCCTTCTGCGGGTTGAGGGTCTCGGCGGCGACGAAGCCGTACTTGGCGTCATCGATCTCGGCATCCAGGGTGGTGGAACCGGTCGGCACGCGGGCGGAACGCACCACGCGAATGCCGTCCTTGCTCGCCTTGGCCAGGGTGTCGAACAGGGTGTGGTAGAGGTTGCCGTTGCCCACCCCGGCGCTGACGATGCCGTCGAACTTGGCATCCACCAGGGCCTTGGCCGGCAGATCCGAGGCGTTGGCGTAGCTGTAGACGATGCCGACCTGGGGCAACTTGTCGAGCTTGCTCACGTCGAACGGGGTCTTGCTGGTGTGCTGGCGGGCCGGGCTGCGCTGGTAGTCGATCTTGCCGTTGTGGATGTAGCCGAGCGGGCCGAAGTTGGGGGAGGCGAAGGTCTGCACTCCTGTGGTGTTTGTCTTGGTGACGTCGCGGGCATCCAGCACGGTGTCGTTCATCGCCACCATGACGCCACGTCCCTTTGAGGCGGGGTCGGAGGCAGTCACCACGGCGTTGTAGAGGTTCATGGGGCCGTCGGCGCTCATGGCGGTGGAGGGGCGCATGGCGCCCACCAGCACCACCGGCTTGTCGCTCTTGACGGTCAGATTGAGGAAGTAGGCGGTCTCCTCCATGGTGTCGGTGCCATGGGTGATGACGATGCCGTCCACGTCATCCCTGGCCAGCAGCGCGTTGACGCGCTTGGCGAGCGTGAGCCACACCTCGTCGTTCATGTCCTGGGAGCCGATCTTGACCACCTGCTCACCCTGCACGTCGGCCACGTTTTTCATCTCGGGCACGGCGGCGATCAGCGTTTCGATGGCCACCTTGCCGGCCTCGTAGTTGGACTGTGTGGCAGACTGGCCCGCCCCGGCGATGGTGCCGCCGGTGGCCAGAATGTGCACGCTGGGCAGCGCCATGGCCATGGGGGAGAGGGTCATGCCGAGTACGGCGGCGATCAGGGTCTTGCGAATGGGAAGGGTCATGCTGCAATCCTTTTGGATGAGGGAATTGCAGCATTTTTATTCTTTTTAAACGGGATTTAAGTGATCATTCTCACCAATAAAAAGAAGTAAACAGGATATTAGTCTGACTTATACCAATTAAGTGATAATTCACTCTACCTGAAAGCCTCTCGCCTCGATCAGGGCGATCAACTCGGCTTTGCTCAGCTCGCTCTCGATGACGGCCTGGCGGCTGGCAAAGTCGACCGTGGCGGTGCGGACTGCTGGCTGGGCCAGCAGGGCCTTTTGCAGGCTGGCAGCGCAACCGCCGCAGGACATGCCGGTAACGGTGAGTTCGATGGTCATGGGCTCTCTCCTCTGTCGATGTGACATCAGCCTAAAGCTGCCGCCTCCGGCAAGGTCAAGGGTGAATGCCGATCCCGTCAACCCCGGGTCGTGCATCATGGCGGCGCCCCATCACCCCATCAGTCCCAGGTAGTTCATCAGGGCGGCCCCCAGGCTGGTGGTGACGAGCGAGCCCAGGGTGGTGGTGGCGATGATGTTGGCCGCGAGGGCACTGTCACCGCCCATGGCGCGGGTCATCACATAGCTGGCGGCGGCGGTGGGGGTTGAGCTGATGAGAAACAGGATGCCGAGGGCCTGCGGGCTGAAGCCGAGCGCCCAGGCCCCCAGCACCAGCAGCACGGGGATGCAGCACAACCGGTTGACCGTGGCCCAGCCGGTAAGCATGGCGCCGCCGCGCAGGGCCTTGAGGTTGAGGCTGGCGCCGGTGCAGAGCAGGGCCAGCGGCAGGGTCATGTTGGCGAAATAGTTGCCCGTGGTGATGACCAGCTGGGGCAGTTCGATGCCGAGCAGACCGAAGGGCAGGGCCGCCAGAATGGCGATGATGAGGGGGTTTTTGACGATCCCCTTGAGTATGGGGGCGAGCCCCTTTCCGCCCCCCAGGCTGCGGGTCAGGGTGATCACCGCAAGGATGTTGTAGAGCACTGTGATGGAGCCCACCAGCAGGGCGGCGGCCCCTATCCCCTCCGGGCCGTAGGCGTTTTGCACATAGGCCAGCCCCATGATCCCCATGTTACCGCGAAAGCTGCCCTGCACGAAGATGCCCCGCAATTTCTGCTCGCCGATGAAACGGGCCGCCAGCACCTCCAGCACCAGGAAACCGGCGAGGGTGCCGAGCAGGCCATAGAGGATGAGCCAGGGGCTCGGCATGGTGGAAAAATCGGTGCGCACCATGCTCAGGAACAAGAGAGCTGGCAGGGTGACCTGGAACACCAGACGGGAGGCGGACTCGACGAAGCTGTCGGGCAAGAGACCCAGCCGCTTGAGCCAGATGCCGAGTACCAGCACCAGACAGATGGGGCCCGTGATGGAGAGAGAGAAGTGCAGACTTGCCAACAGATCCATGATGCGCGTCCTGTGCAACGGCGAAGAAAGTCGCCTGGGAAAGGGCATTCTAACGCCATGGGCTTGTATTCACAGGAGTTAATCACAACAATGTCTGCATCCCGATTGTCGCCCTCCCCTGTCACGGATCCCCCATGGAAAAGAAACTGACCATCCTCGATATCGCTCGCCTCAGCGGGGTCGGCAAGTCGACCGTCTCCCGGGTGCTCAATCAGGATCCCAAGGTCAATGCCCAGACCAGGGCCAGGGTCGAATCGGTGATCGCCCAGCACGGTTTCGTGCCGAGCAAATCGGCGCGGGCCATGCGCAGCCAGAGCCAGCAGGTGGTCGGCATCGTGGTGTCGCGCCTCGACTCCAGCTCCGAGAACCAGGCGGTGCGCGGCATGCTGGAGACCCTCTACCAGCGTGGCTACGACGCCGTGCTGATGGAGAGCAAGTTCTCCCCCGCCAAGGTGAGCGAGCACCTGGCGGTGCTGGAGCGGCGCGGGGTGGACGGCATCATCCTGTTTGCCTTCAACGATCTGGACTATGCCGCCATGGCGCCGCTCAGGGAGAAACTGGTGCTGATGGCCCGCGAGCGCCCCGGCTTCTCGTCAGTCTGCTTCGACGATGACGGGGCGGTGCGCGCCGTGCTCGCCCACCTCGGGGAGCGTGGCCTGACCGAGGTCGCCTATCTCGGGGTGGAACGCAGCGATCTCACCACCGGGTTGCGTCGGCATCAGGCTTACCTCGACTACTGTCGGGAACAGGGGCGCACACCCCGCAGCGCCCTCGGGGATCTCGGTCTGCAAAGCGGCTATCGGCTCGCGGCCGAGCTGCTCACCCCCACCACCCAGGCCATGGTCTGTGCCAGCGACACCCTGGCCATCGGCGCCGCCAAATACCTGCAGGAGCAGGGTCGCACCGACATCCTGGTGAGCGGCCTTGGCAGCAATCCCATGCTGACGTTCCTCTTTGCCAACACCCTCAGCCTGGATTTCGGCTACAAGGACGCCGGCATCCTGGCCGCCAGACAGCTGCTCGACCAGATTGAAGAGGGGCAACCCCCCAGAGCGACCATCGCCCCCTGTCAGCCCCTGTAGTCTATCTTTTCCTCCATTCCCGGCGTTTTGCGCTTTTTGTGACCAGAGCCACGAATTGGGAACGTTCCCATTGCCGATGCGAGCCACTGGCTTCATGCTGATTGGGAACGATACCAATAAACGGGCGGTCCTTGGCCAGCCGGTAAAGACACGACCATTATTCATGGAGTCACAGAGGGAAGGCTCATGTCAAAAGTCAACACACAGCATCTGGCGCAGCTGATCGAGCGGATCGGCGGCAAAGAGAACATCACCACTGTCAGCCACTGCCTGACCCGGCTCAGGTTCGTGCTGGCCGATCCGGCCAAGGCCGACCCCAAGGCCATCGAGACCATCCCTTCGGTGAAGGGAAGCTTCACCCAGGGCGGCCAGTTCCAGGTGGTGATCGGCAACGAGGTGGATCAGTGGTACAAGGCGCTCACCCAGGAGATCGGCGTGAGCGGTGGCAGCAAGGAGGCCGCCAAGCAGGCCGCCCGCCACAACATGAACCCGTTGGAGCGCGGCATCTCCCACCTGGCGGAGATCTTCGTCCCCCTGCTGCCCGCCATCATCACCGGTGGTCTGATCCTGGGCTTTCGCAACGTCATCGGCGACATCAAGATGTTCGACGACGGCACCCACACCCTCACCGAGATCAGCCAGTTCTGGGCCCAGGTGCACGCCTTCCTCTGGCTGCTGGGTGAAGCCATCTTCCACTTCCTGCCGGTGGGTGTCTGCTGGTCTGCGGTGAAGAAGATGGGTGGCTCCGAGATCCTCGGCATCGTGCTGGGTATCACGCTGGTGTCGCCGCAACTGATGAACGCCTATGGCATCGGCCAGCAGACCCCGGAAGTGTGGGACTTCGGCCTCTTCGTCATCCAGAAAGTGGGGTATCAGGCCCAGGTCATTCCGGCCCTGCTGGCGGGTGTCTTCCTCGCCTGGGTGGAGACCAGCCTCAAGCGCATCATCCCGGCCTATCTCTACCTGGTGATTGTGCCCTTCATCTCCCTGCTGCTGGCGGTGATCGTGGCCCACGCCCTGATCGGTCCGTTCGGCCGCTGGATTGGTGACGGCGTCGGCTTTGCCGCCAAGGCGGCCATGACGGGTTCGTTTGCCCCCATCGGCGCCGCCCTGTTCGGCTTCCTCTATGCGCCCCTGGTCATCACCGGCATCCACCACACCACCAACGCGGTGGACCTGCAACTGATGCAGAGCATGGGCGGCACCCCCATCTGGCCGCTGATCGCCCTCTCCAACATCGCCCAGGCGTCTGCGGTCGTCGGCATCATCCTGATCAGCCGCAAGGAGAACGAGCGGGAGATCTCGGTCCCGGCCGCCATCTCCGCCTATCTCGGGGTGACCGAGCCGGCCATGTACGGCATCAACCTCAAGTACAAGTTCCCCATGCTGTGCGCCATGGTGGGCTCAAGCTGTGCGGCTCTCATCTGCGGCTTCGCCGGGGTGATGGCCAACGGCATCGGGGTGGGCGGCCTGCCAGGCATCCTCTCCATCCAGCCGCAATACTGGGGCATCTACGCCATCGCCATGCTGGTGGCCATCGTGGTCCCCGCCCTGCTGACCCTGCTGGTCTACAAGCGCCAGCAGGCTGCCGGCAAGCTGGATCTGACCACGGCCTGATCCACACAACCTCGGCGGAGCCCTGGCTCCGCCTTTTATCGTTGCCCTGTTCCAACTAATCCGGTTTCAACCAATGAGCGAACCAACCATGACACAGACACCCTGGTGGCAAAGCGCCGTGATTTACCAGATCTACCCCAAAAGCTTTCAGGATTCCGGCGCCCGTGGCACCGGTGATCTCAAGGGGATCATGGCCCGCCTCGACTACCTCAAGACGCTGGGGGTCGATGCCCTCTGGCTGACCCCGGTCTACGTCTCCCCCCAGGTGGACAACGGCTACGACATCGCCGATTACCTCAACATAGATCCCGCCTACGGCACCATGACCGACTTCGAGGCCCTGCTGGGCGCCGCCCATGCGCGCGGCATCCGCATCGTGATGGACATAGTGGTGAATCACACCTCCACCGAGCACGCCTGGTTCAAGTCGGCGCTGGGAGACAAGCACAGCCCCTATCGCGACTACTACATCTGGAAAGATCCGGTGGACGGCGGCGTGCCCAACAACTGGCAATCCAAGTTTGGCGGCAGCGCCTGGGAGCTGGACCCGGCCACCGGCCAGTACTACCTGCACCTCTTTGCCCGCGAGCAGGCGGATCTCAACTGGGAGAACCCGGCCGTGCGCGCCGAGGTGAAGAAGATCATCCATTTCTGGGCGAAGAAAGGGGTGGACGGTTTCCGCCTCGACGTCATCAACCTCATCTCCAAGGATCAGGCATTCCCTGACGACGAGGTGGGGGATGGCCGCCGCTTCTACACCGACGGGCCGCGCATCCACGAATTTTTGCAGGATGTGAGCCGCGACGTCTTCGCCCCCGTGGGGGCCATGACGGTGGGCGAGATGTCTTCCACCAGCCTGGAGCACTGCCAGCGCTATGGCGCGCTGGATGGCTCAGAGCTCTCCATGGTGTTCAACTTCCATCACCTCAAGGTGGATTACCCGGGCGGCGACAAGTGGACCAAGGCACCGTTCGATTTCCTCGAACTCAAGCGCATCTTCAACCACTGGCAGTGCGGCATGCACGGCAAGGGGTGGTCGGCGCTCTTCTGGTGCAACCACGATCAGCCGCGCATCGTCTCCCGTTTCGGTGACGAGGGCGAACAGCGGGTAGTGGCCGCCAAGATGCTGGCCAGCACGCTGCACGGCCTGCAGGGGACGCCCTACATCTATCAGGGGGAGGAGATCGGCATGACCAACCCCGGCTATCAGTGCATCAACGACTATCAGGATGTGGAGAGCCGCAACATCTTCGCCATCAAGCAGGCGGAAGGGATGAGCGAGGCCGAGATCCTCGCCATTCTCGGCGCCAAGTCCCGGGACAACTCGCGCACCCCGATGCAGTGGAGCGCCGCCTCCAACGCCGGTTTCACCAGCGGGACGCCCTGGCTCAAGCCCGCCGCCAACTACCCCGAGATCAACGCCGAAGCGGCGCTCGCCGACCAGCACTCGGTGTTCTGGCACTATCGGGATCTCATCGCCCTTCGCAAGGCGCACCCCATCTTCACTCAGGGGGATTATCAGGAGCTGCTGACCGGGCACCCGCAGATCTGGGCCTATGTCCGCCGCGCCGACGGTCAGACCCTGCTGGTGGTGAGCAACTTCTACGGCGAGCCGGTGGCCTTCGAGCTGCCTGCCGAACTGGCCAATGGAGAGGGGCGCCTGTTGCTTGGCAACTACCAAGACAGCCCGACCCGGCCGCAATCCTGCAAGCTGCGCCCTTACGAATCCCTGATCTGGCTGATGGAGCAATGATGACTGACGCAACGACAGTGCAGCGGCCCGCTGTGCGTGGCCCCGAGTGGCAGAAGATGGTGGCGGGAGCGCCCTATGATGCAGGGGACCCCGAACTGCGGGCTGCGCGGGAGCAGTGCCGCGCCCTGCTGGGAGAACTGAACCGGGAGCGAACCGATGCCCCTGGTTGGGATGAGCGCCTCACCCGCCTGCTGGGTGGCCGCGCAGAACGCTGTTTCATCACGCCCCCCTTCTTCTGCGACTATGGCGCCAACATCTTTGTCGGCGAGAATTTCTACACCAATTTCAACTGCACCATCCTGGATGTGTGCGAGGTACACATAGGCGACAACGTGCTGCTGGCCCCCGGAGTGCAGATCTACACCGCTACCCACCCGGTGGCGGTAGCGCCGCGCATCAAGGGGGTGGAGTTCGGCAAGCCGGTGCGCATCGGCAACAACGTCTGGATTGGGGGCAGCGTCGTCATCTGCCCGGGCGTCACCATAGGGGACAACAGCGTCATCGGGGCGGGGTCCGTTGTCACCAGAGACATTCCGGCAGGCGTGGTGGCGGTCGGCAATCCCTGCCGGGTCTTGCGCCCCATGACGGCAGAGGAGCTGGCGCCCGGGGAACCTGGCTGACACAGAAGGGGCAGGCCGTACCTGCCCCTGTTCCTTTCCCTGACGGCGCTCCCGCAATGCCGGCAAGGCTTCGGCGCAACCCCCTCTTTACCCGGGCAGCAAGGCGCCGCAACGCTTGTGCTGTCCCATGACCACCAGAGTCTTGAAACTGCGCACCTGGTCCCTGGCATGGAGCACCCGACGGGTGAACTGCTCGTAACTTTGCATGTCCCTGGCGGCCACTTGCAGCACGAAGTCCTGCTCCCCCGTCACATACCAGAGATCCATCACCTCGGGTTCCCGCTGCAGGCTGGCGATCATCTCATCGACGATGCGGCCATGATCCCGCTCCAGGGTCACCAGCACCAGCATGGTGATGGGCCAGCCCATGGTGGACGGTGCCACCAGCGCAACTTCCCGCTCGATGAGACCGGACTCCCGCAAGGCGCGGACGCGGCGGTAGCAGGCAGGGGCGGAAAGACCGACCCTGTGGGCCAGCTCCGGCGTGGGCAGACGGGCATCCTGTTGCAGCTCGGCGAGGATGAGCAGATCAAATTTGTCGGTCATGGGGTTCATTAGATAAAAATTATCGAACAAGGCCAGTATTAGACCGGTTTTACCCAAGTCTCCAGATATATTTTATTGCTCATCGTCCTGCCCGGTATGAACACCATGCAACCCAATTCCAATGCCCTCTCCTCCCTTCTGGCCGTCCTGCTCGCCATGTTGTCGATCACCCTCGGCGCCTCCCTGGCCAAATCCCTGTTTCCCCTGCTGGGTGCCGCAGGTACGACCCTGTTCCGGCTGGGGTGCGCCGCCCTCCTCCTCTCCCTGGTGTTTCGCATCTGGCGTGCCCCCCTCGACCGTCGCACCCTGCTGGGCGCCATCCCCTACGGCCTGTCGCTTGGGGCAATGAACCTGCTCTTCTATCTCGCCATCGCACGCATTCCCCTCGGCGTAGCCCTGGCCATCGAGTTCATCGGCCCCCTGACAGTGGCCCTGCTCTCCTCATGCCACCGGGCAGACTTCATCTGGCTGATACTGGCCATCGCCGGCCTGCTGCTGCTCTTGCCCCTGCGGGCAACACAGCAGGCCATCGATCCCCTGGGAGCCGCACTGGCTCTCGGGGCTGGCCTCTTCTGGGGGCTCTATATGCTCACCGGAAAGCGGGCAGGAGCCTTGCTGGGCGCACAGGCTCCGGCGCTGGGCATGTGGGTGGGCACCCTGCTGGTATTGCCCTTCGGGCTGGAGGGTGCGATCGAGGCGTCATTCACCGTCCCCGTGATCCTCACCATCATCGGGGTGGGGCTGCTCTCGAGCGCCATCCCCTACTCTCTCGAGATGTTTGCCCTGCGCCGCCTTCCCCTCAAGAGCTACGGCATTCTCACCAGCGGTGAACCGGCCATGGGAGCCTTGATGGGACTGGTATGGCTGGGCGAGCAGTTGCCCCCGTCCCAATGGCTCGGGATAGCCGCCATCATCGCCGCCTCCATGGGCACCACCTGGCAGGCGGGTCGTCGACATGCGGGCTCCGCCTGAACCAAAAAACGCGGGGCCGGCGATGACCGGCCCCGGGGATGGCACGAGCGCGTCAGGACGAGTAGTCGTAACAGCGTTTGAGCTCGCCGAAGTCATAGAAGAAGCTGCCCACCGCAATGGGGGCGCAACCTGCCTTGAAGGCGAGCTCCTTCTCGTTGTAAAGCATCTTCACCAGCACCCGGCCGGCCTCGTTGCGGTAGACATCCCACTGGATGTTGGCCGCATAGGGAGAGACCCAGCCGCCACGCCATTCGTTGTTTTCCTGGCTCATCAACACGCCGGGCTGGGCGCTCTGGCGGCTCCCTGCCAGCTTCATCAGGGCCGCCAGCGGGATCAGGGTCTCCGCATGGGCAAAGCGCAGCTTGGCGACATGCTCGCCCGCCTCTTCCACCACCTGGGTCTGTACCTCGTTGAAGAGGCCGTCAAGCAGGGGCTGGGCCACGGCGTAGGTGGCGCTCTGGCTGGCAACACTCGGCCCCTTCTCGTAGAAGTCCTCGGCATCGGAAAGGTAGGAGAACCAGGCAGACTCCTCTGGCGTGATGAACTGCTCGAGATCCCAGGACCCGCCTTGTGCCTGCGCCTCCCGGATCATCCCCGGGCCGATGATGAAGAGGTTGTAGAGCATGAGGGCGGCGTCCACCTCGTCGCGCACATGGGTCTTGCCGCCGTCTTCCGGGTTCACCGCCACATAATCCACCCCGGCGGCCAGCTCGTCGACGAAGGCCTTGCTGTAGAGACGCTCGAGCATCTCGCGGGCCATCACCCGGGTCCTGGGCAGGGCCTTGAGCGCATCGAGGGCCTCGGTCAGCTCGGGAGCGGGAGCCACCCCGTTGTCTTCGTCCCCGACAAAGGCCTGATAGGCCTGGAAGGTGGGCAGATACCGGGTGTACTCCCCCTGTGGCTCGGTCTTGTGGAAGTAGAGCTCGAACTTGTTGCGCAGCCCCTTGTCGATCTCGGAAGGGTTCTCCTGGCTGACGTAACAGTCGGGGCTGTCCGTCACCAGAGAGACCCGTTTGGCCAGGCTCTGCATGAAGAAGTAGGCGCTTTCGTTGGCGCGATCCTTGCCCGATGTCTCGACCTTGAGGCAGAGGGGAGTCGATTCAGTGGTCAGCAGGGTGGGCAGCCGTTCGGCGAGCCGGGTCGCCAGGTTGGCGTGCTCCTCCTTGCCGAGCGCACTCAGCAGGCCATAGCCGAGGGTCTGGTTGGCGGCCGTGACGGCGTCCACCTTGGCGCCGAGCCGTTGGCCCAGCTCGGTCAAGGCCCCCTGTCTTGCGGCCTCCTCCCACACCAGCTTGGTCAGCACATCGTATTTGGGGCTCGACAACGAGCGGGAGCCATGGCGTGCCACCAGTTCGGTGAAGACGGGACTAAAGCCTTCAGGGGCAACCTCATAGCTGTTCATTGCCTGACGGGCGGCATAGACCGCCTTGGTGCTGTATTGATAGTCGCCGACGGCGGGCGAGGAGGAGTCATTGCCCGAATTGCAGCCGCTCAGCAGGGTGGCCGCCACGCAGGCGGCAAGGGAAGAGACGCGAAACATAGTCATCCTTGAACCAGTGTGAAAATGAAGCCGCACAGTACGCACCGGATGTGACAATCCGGTGTCAGGTCTGGGACATGCACCTCTCTCCGGAAGGGTGAACACCCTCCAACCCGTCTATGTCCCCCCACAAAAAAATCATTCATATTTTTTGAACATGTAGGCCAGTTTATCTCGCTAACAATGACCGGGTGAGGCGCTTAATATTCACACATCGCTTAGGCAGGAGCGCCAAGCCGCAAAACAACTGGTCGTTCATGGCAGTCCCCCATACACATGGGTGACAAACATCCGTGACAAAACAACACACCATTTGAATGACCTCTTGCAAGGATGCATTGATGCAGGCCTGTCAGGCCTTGCCAATGACATAAAAACCAAGAGAGTGAATGAACATGAAAAACGTGATCAAGATGCTGGCCGTTGCAGGCCTGATGAGTGCCGGTGTTGCCCAGGCTTCCGTCCCCGCCGACTTCAACGCCACCCCGGGTGTGCTGTTCGTGAACTGGCATGCCAGCGCCGCCATGGCTGGCAAGGCCAACCCCATGCTGGAGGTGCGCGATGAATCCGGTGATCTGGTGGCCTCCGTCCACGCCAACCTGATGGGTACCCAGCAGGTACAGATCCCGAGCCGCGCCCAAGGCAACCTGACCGTCAGCCTCGGCGATCAGAGCAGCGATTACCGCATCCCGTTCGGCATCGGCAGCGGCAATCCCCGCTGATCAACGCAGACGACGTCCCTCCCGGGTCTGGCAAAGACACGCCGACCAGGCGAGAGATCAACGACAAGGGCGCCATCAAGGCGCCCTTGTCGTCGTTGCCGTCGGCACGCACGGCTACTGGGTGAAGACGGGACCGAAGCCGGATCCCCACAGGATGGCCGTGGCAGCCAGCACGCAGACCAGCAACACCAGGCCGACAGTCACCACTGAGCTGGCGTAGATGAATCCCTGCTCCTTGGTGATGTGCATCAGGATGGGCACGCCGATATAGAGCAGGTAGACGGAATAGGTCAGCCCGACCAAACCGATGAGCATCACGAACCAGAGATGCGGGAAGAAAGCGGAGAAGCCCACCATGAAGAGTGGCGTGGAGGTGTAGGCCGCCAGCTCCAGCGAGGTCGTGTAGCTGGGATCCGAGCCGAAGGTATGCCCCATCCAGTGCACCAGATAGGAGAGTGCCAACACGCCGATGATAAGGGTCACGTACATGGCGACCGACAGCTTGAATGCACTGTTGGCGGTCAGGGTGATGGGATCGCCGACCCCGATGCTCCAGCCGATGTGAACGGCGGAATAGTAGGCGCAGATGGGAGGGATAAGGGCCACGAGCAGGATGTGGGTCAGACTGTTTCTGAAGCTGTCGTGCCGCTCGTCTATGGTATGCCATTCGGTGTGGGGATGGGCATACAATCCCCATAAGTGATTCAATATCATAGCGTTATTCCTTCTCTACATCGGTGGTTGGCGGATCGATACCGGGCTTTCTCCTCTGATTGCGTCATGTCCGGGCGCTGGTGGCGCCATCGCTTGCCATGGCATGCGATGACTTTAAATAAAGTCGCTCCACCGCCGCTGCGTCAAGCAAGGTCGCCGGGACAGCCGGAGGGATGGGGAGACAGCAGGAGGGCACCGGAGGCGGGCACTGATGGCACCCGCCGTCGGCGCTCCCGTCAATACTGCTTGGTTTTCGAGGCAAAACCCGCGAGGAAGAGACCGGTCAGGAACATGCCGCAGAAGGCTTCGATGGCCGACAGCAGTTGCAGCGGCGAGGAGGTCTGGGAGATGTCCCCATAACCCAGGGTCACGAAGGTGACGATGCTGAAATAGAGAGAGCGCCCCAGATGGCCGTGGGTTGCAGACTCCGGCGCCAGGAAATAGGTCAGGGTCGCCAGCAGGATCACCCCCATCGACATCAGCAGGCTTCTGATGGGACGCTCCCCAAACCCCCAGGTGATGAAGCTGATGAACTTGCCCGCGCACTTGAGATAGCACAACAGGGAGAGCCAGCACTTCGTCATCGGACCGCTTCGCAACCAGCGCTCCCGGAACAGCTCCCGCGGGCTCGCCAGGGACTTCATCTCGTGCAGCTTCTCCTTGTAGTAACACTCGCCGGCATCGACGGTGTCACCCACGCTGGAGAAGAGGCGCTTGGCATTGCGATAGAGTTTGCTCGCCTCATTGTGGTCGATCCGCCCATTGTCGTTGTAGACCACCTCCACCTTGTCCAGGTTGGTGTGCTCCATGGTGGCATCGAAGTTCTTGGCGCTGACGCTGAAGTTTTTCAGCACCGCCCGGGAGGAGTGGAAGCGGATCTCCTCGCACTCTATGGTGAAGTCCTGAAAGACCCCGTCCTCCAGCGCCAGCTCCCGCTTCTTGGCCCAGGCCCTGTGGTCCCACAGCAGGGAGTCGAACAGATCGAGCCCGATCACCCCGCCATTGACCCTGACCCCCTTGGCCGAGCAGTGCCACAGATAAACCTTGGAGTTGTTGACGGCCCCATCGAGAGAGAGCTCGTCGAGACAGGTAAAATCGAGCAACCGGCCGGAGATGATGGGGCTTTTGAGGGTAACACCGCCGATGTTGAGCAGACGATGCTTGCCCAGCACCTGGGCTTCCCCCTTGTTGTTCTCCGAGACCGAGAGCAGGCTTTGCACCCGTTTCACCTCGTCATTGCCATGTTTTCCCGCCAGCCACATGCTGTAAGGCTCGAAACGGGTCTCCGAGCGGATGAGACCGCTCTTGCGCAGGGATTCCAGTGCACTCGAGGCGCTCTCATACAGACGGACCTTGTCGTCGCTCATGTAGACACAAAGGCTCAGCACGCAGCGGGAGCTGATGAAGCGGGCGATGCCGATCTGGAAGATCACGCTTTTTTCTATCTTCTGCTCCGCCATCCAGTCGTCGAAATGGGGCAGCGACGCCACCAGCAGCGCCCAGATACGGGGATAATCGTTCTCACGCCGCCACTCGTTGAATTGCTCGGGGGAAAGCTGCCAAAGCTCTGTTGCATTCATAGATGACCTCAGTAATGGAGATGTTCTCGTCGGTGATTCTCTGTCAAGTGCAACCAATAGAAGCGAGCTTACAACAGCAACGAATGGCCCCTAAGAATCAGGAGAAAAAAGTTAACCATTTGAAAAAAAATGCATAAATGCTTTCTCATACCAATCGGATTAAACATTAGGTCAGTTTTATCCAATCTCGGCTACAAAGTGACATCACCCGCTCCACATCGGCAATAAAGTGCTTCCAGGCCGATGTGCAGGCATCAAGGATGTCGTCGTAATC
>NZ_JABERS010000021.1:0-81498 GCF_013168745.1 Aeromonas sp. TW 6
TGCTGAAGCAAAACAAATCACGTAATCTAAGCATGGCCAACAAGCGCAGGCTCTGCTGTCTGAATGAACAATATTTGTTCGAATGTATGGGGTTGTTCAAAGTATAAACACTGATGCGTCAGCCCTGGTTGGTGGTATTGTTGCTGGTGCGGCTGGATACTATGGCGCCGACTGGATAGCAGAGCACATCTATGAAAACTAAAATTCATCTCTATATTCCAACAAAAACGGCAGGATATTTATCCTGCCGTTTTTGTTTTACTATCTCGCAGCCTGATCAACCAGATAATAATGCGGTGATAGGGAATGCCGGTGTGCTGGGTCAGCCCCATTTCGCAGGTGCGGCTGTATTCCATGGCTGCAAGCACGGCAATGGGGAACTCAGACGTCATTAATCCCCCATCTTCTGTTTGTGCCAAAAAGTGAAAGTACAGGTGAACACTCCGGCATGGCCTTACAACCCTCTTTCGCTTTCTGCCTTGATGGCGCCCAGTATCCGGCGCCGGATCAGGCCGCTGACGGGGCGGATCAGATACCAGTAAGGTGCGAATTTGAGGCGGCAGGCCAGATCCGGGCAGAACACCCTTGTCTGGGTGGTCAACCGGGTGGTGCCGTTTGGCTGGCGGCTGGCCGAAAACCCCAGAGCGAGCTTGGCAACGCCTGGCGCCGCAAAGTCCAGATAAGCCTGACTGTCCGCTATGGTCACCAGACCAAAGTCCGGCCGCCAGAACCGGCCGACAAGGCCGTAGAGCAGCGTGTTGTCGTCATGGCTGTCGAGCGGCACGAATCTGTCCAAGCCAAAGGGAGGCGGGCTGGCGCTCTGTTGGCGGCCGAGAAGGTGCCCAAGGCGCATCGGCACTTCCCGCAAGCCGATCAGGTGGCGAAAGGTCGGATCCGCTTCCGGTCGATAGTTGGCCGCCGCCTGGATGACGGTGTGCGGGTCGGCGGCAATGTCGCGAGCGTGCTCTTCACAGAAGTGATAGGCAGGCAGATAGTGGTTTAGCGGCGTCATCAATCCTTCCTTGCCATCGCTCGTATCAGCATCGGCCCCTTTCATAGCACGTAGCACCAGACAAGTCCCGTTTTTAAGCCACCTTGTTCACCCCATTGAAAACGGCAGGATAGTTATCCTGCCGTTTTGTTTCCCTATCTCGCCGCCTGCTCCACCAGATAGAGGATGCTGTGATAGGGAATGCCGGCGTGCTGGCTGAGCCCCATTTCACAGGTGCGGCTGTTGCTGAATCCCTGACGGCAATCCCTGGGCACTTGAGCTGGCAGGCTGGCAAGCGCCGCGGCGTTGAGCTCCGGGGTCATCAGCCCCTTGTCGCCGGCAAAGCCGCAGCACTGGATATGCTCAGGGACTATCACCTCGCGGGCGCAGGCACGGGCGACACTGAGCATCGCCTCCCCCAGCCCCATGCGCCGGCTGCTGCAGGTGATATGGAGCATCACTGTCTCATCGATGGGGGTCAGCTCAAGGTGGGGCAGCAGGTGTTCCAGCACAAAGGTAGCGGGCTCGAACACCCGAAGGCCCTTGCCGAGCGCCCCCGAGAGCAGCCGCTGCACGCAGGGGCTGGTGTCGAGCAGCACGGGCCAGCGCCCCTGCTCGCTTGCCTGCCACAATGCCTCGGCCAGCTCACTGCGCTTGGCTGCGGCCACCTCGACCATCCCCTTGCTGTCATAGGGCATGCCGCAGCAGAGCCCCTCGATACCTTGCGGCACTATCACCCGGCAACCCGCTTTATTGAGGAGTGATTGCACCACGTCCGGCAGTGACGGGGCTTCCTCCTGCTGGCCGAACACCCGGCTGGCGCAGGACGGCAGATAGACCACGGCGCGATCCTCTCCAATGTCCTCGCTGGATCCGCCATGGCTCCCCTCCCCTTGCGGCCACCGGTAGCGGCTCGGCCCCGGCAGGGTCGGCAACCAGGCGGGTGTGCGCTGGCCGCTCAGATGGCGAACCCCGTTCACCAGCCCTGCCAGCGCCTTGTCTCCCAACACCTTGCCCGCTATGGCTTTGAAGCCGAGGGCCCCACGGGCCGTGCGGGTAACGCCGGCGAAATGATCGGCGCTCCAGCGGGCGATGGGCACGAAGCGCTGGTACTTGTCAGAGCGCAGCTTCTTGATGAGCGCTCCGGTGTTGATGCCCACCGGGCAGCGATCGGCGCACAGCCCGGTGGCGGCGCAGGTGTCGATGCCCTGATAGTCAAATAGCTGGGCCAGCTGGTTGGAGGGCTCATCGGCACGATTGCGGCGGGCCAGTTCGCGATAGAGCACGATGCGCTGGCGCGGCGAGAGCGACAGGGTGCGCGAGGGGCAGACCGCCTCGCAGAAGCCGCACTCGATGCACGGATCCACGATGGCATCGCTCGCCGGCATGGGTTTGAGGTGTGCCAGGTGGGCCTTGGGGTCATCGTTGATGATGACGCCGGGATTGAGCAGGCCATCGGGGTCCAGCAGCGCCTTGATGCGGCGCATCAGCGCCATCCCCTCCGGCCCCCATTCCAGCTCCACATAGGGGGCCATGTTGCGGCCGGTGCCGTGCTCGGCCTTGAGGGACCCGCCAAAGCGCACGGCGACGAGTTCCGCCACCGCATCCATAAAGGCGCCATAGCGGGCCACCTGGGCCGGATCCTCGAACCCCTGGGTAAAGACGAAGTGCAGATTCCCCTCCAGCGCGTGGCCAAAGATGATGGCTTCACCGTATTCGAAGCGATCGAACAGGGCTTGCAGCCCCGCCACCCCTTCGGCCAGACGCTCGATGGGAAAGGCGACATCCTCGATGATGACGGTGGTGCCGGTGGTGCGCACCGCCCCCACCGCCGGGAAGAGCCCCTTGCGAATGGCCCAGAGGCTGGCGCTGTCGCCGGTAAAGGGCACAGAGGCGACCTGGGCGAACTCGGCCGCCATGACCGTCACCTGCTCGCAGCGATCCACCAACTCTTCCTTCGACTCCCCATGCACCTCCACAAGCAGGGCGCAGGCGGCCAGATCCAGCGTCTTGATAAAGTCCGGCAGGCCGGGCTTGCCCGCCACCGAGCGAAGGGAGCGCCCATCCATCAGCTCCACCGCCGCCACTGGCGCAGCTTTAAGGCGCGAGGTGGCCAGACAGGCCTGCTCGGCGTCCCGAAACACCAGCAGGGCTGAGGCCTTGTGGGGGTATTCGGGCACGGTGTCGAGCACCACCTCGGCAATAAAGCCGAGGGTCCCCTCCGAGCCAATCATCAGGTGGGTGAGGATATCGACGGGGTCCTCATGGTCGAGCAGGGCATTGATGGCGTAGCCGGTGGTGTTCTTGAGCCGGTACTTGTGGCGGATCTTGGCGGCAAGCTCGGCATTCGCCAGCACCTCGGCACGCAGGGCGGCGAGCCCGGCCAGCAGCTCCGGGCGCCTGGCCGCAAAGGCGGCGCGGCTCTGGGGGTCGCCGCTCTCCAGCACGGTGCCATCGGCCAGCAGCAGGGTCATGGCGTGCAGGGTGTGATAGCTGTTGTGGGCGGTGCCGCAGCACATGCCGCTCGCGTTGTTGGCGGCGATGCCGCCGAGCTTGCAGGCGTTGATGGAGGCGGGATCCGGCCCAATCTTGCGCCCCAGGGGCGCCAGATAGCGGTTGGCATCGGCGCCGATCACCCCGGGTTGCAGGGCGATGCGCGCCCCCTCGTCCAGAATGCGGTGGCCGCGCCAGCTGTCGGTCAGGGTGATGAGCACCGAATCGCTCAGGGCCTGGCCCGAGAGGCTGGTGCCGGCGGCGCGAAAGGTGCACGGCAGACCCAATTCGCGGCACACCGACAGCACGAAGCGCACTTCATCCAAAGAGTCGAGGCGCACGATGCGCTCTGGCACCAGGCGGTAGAAGCTGGCGTCCGTGCCGTGGGCCAATCGCAAGTCCGGGTCGCTCACCAGCCGCTCGGGCGGGATGCGCGAGAGCACGGCGGCGTCAAATTCATTCCAGCGCATCAGCAATCCTCCACCAGCACCACCAAGAGGCGGCTCGGGCCGTGGGCGCCGTAGGCCAGGGTCTGCTGGATGTCGGCGGTCTTGGAGGGGCCGGAGACCAGCAGCAGATTGGTGGGCATGGCCTGCTGCCAGCGCCCGGCCGCCACCAGCCCCGCCAGGTTGTCGGCGATGGTGGAAGCCGCCAGCAGGGCGATATGGCAGGGGGGCACCAGGGACAAGGTACGCGGCTCGCCGCCATCGGGCAGCAACACCAGGGTGCCGGTATCGGCGATGGCGCCCGCGCAGTGGGTGATGCCCGCCTGACAGACATCGAACAGATCGTCCTTCCAGCTCGCGAACTCGCCAGAGGGGGTCAACACAGATCGCCCGGCGCAGGCGGCCAGGGCGGCCGCCTGCCAGCGGCCACCCTGGCCACAGGCCAGATGCGTCACGCCCTCTTCATCCAGCCAGGCGCTCAGATCCCGGGCAAGGGTTGCTTCCTTGACGGTCAGGATCTCGGCGTGGCTGGCGCTGATCCCGGCAACAAAGCGCTCGCGCCGTGCCTGTTCATCCTCCCCGCGCCAGGGCTGCCAGCCATGGGGGGCGTGGGCCATGGGGGTGGCGGCGCCGCGCAGGCGGCTTAATATGGCCTCTTTGCTCGACATCTCAGGACTCCTTCTTCTTCTGGCGCAACAGGGCGTGCAGGCTCTGGGGGGCGGGTTTGGGAGCTTCGCGGCACTGGGTCCAGGGGCCCAGGTGTTTGGGCATCAAGCCCCGCAAGCGACCGGCCACACCGGTTGCGGCGTGGTAGAGGCGCGGGTGGGTGGCGGCGAAGGCAAAGCCCTGCATGGCGAGGGTCTCGAGCCGGCTCCTGGCCGCCCCCTGCCCCGCCAGCGGTTCGTGGCCGGGCTGTGCGTCGTGCTTGGCCTCCCGGCGCAGGCGCTGCAACATGTCGGGAATGGGGATGCGCACCGGGCACACCTCGCCGCAGGCACCGCACAGGCTCGAGGCCGTCACCAGATCCTGCGTGCTCTCCAACCCCAGCAGATGGGGGGAGATGATTTTGCCGATGGGGCCCGGGTAGATGGTGCCGTAGGCGTGGCCGCCGATGCGGGTGTAGACAGGGCAGTGGTTCATGCAGGCGCCGCAGCGGATGCACTGCAATGTCTTGCGCAGCTCCTCATCCCGGTAAGCCTGGCTGCGGCCGTTGTCGAGCAGCACCAGGTGCACCTCGTCCGGGCCGTCCAGCTCCCCTGCCCGGCGCGGGCCGCTGATGACGTTGAAGTAGGTGGTGATGGCCTGACCGGTGGCCGAGCGGGTCAGGGCACTGTAGAGGGGCGGCACGTCGGATAGGCACTCCACCACCTTCTCGATGCCGGTGATGGCCACGTGCACTTTCGGCACAGTAGTGCACATGCGCCCGTTGCCCTCGTTCTCCACCAGACACAGGCTGCCGGTCTCGGCCACCGCAAAGTTGACGCCGGAGAGCCCCATGCCGGCGCGGCGAAACTCTTCGCGCAGGGCCCGCCGCCCGGTCTGGATCAGGGCGTCCACGTCCGTGGTGGGGGTGAAGCCTTCCAGGTTGCTTGCGAAGGTGTCGCTCACCTCCTGCTTGTTCTTGTGGATGGCGGGCATGATGATGTGGGACGGGGTGTCGCCGTCGAGCTGGACGATAAACTCCCCCATGTCGCTCTCAAGGCAGCGGATGCCGTGGCGCGCCATCTCGTGGTTGAAGCCTACCTCCTCGCTCACCATGGACTTGCCCTTGACGATGGAGCTCACCCCGTGTTGCTGGGCGATGCGAAGGATGATGGCATTGGCCTCGGCCGGCGTCTGGGCCCAGTGCACCCGGATGCCGTTGCGCTCGCAGTTGGTTTCGAGCTGCACCAAAAGATCGGGCAGGCGCGAGAGGCAGCGCTGGCGAATCTGCTCCGCCGCATCGCGCACCGCCGCTTCTTCGGCGGGGTCCGCGAAGGCATCGCGGCGCTTGGCGCGCAGATAATCCATGGCGCCGCGAAAGTTCTGGCGCAGCACGGGGTCGGCCAGGGCCGCCTCGGCCTGGGGATGGAAGCGGCGTGGCGAATACTTGGCGTGATCACTCATGATTAGCCCCCTGTTTTTGCGCTTGTAAGCCCTGAGCCACCGGCTCGCTGTGGGCTAGCAGGAAGCTGGCCAGGTGCATGGCGGGCAGTGTCTTGCCCTGATAGGCCAGGGATCCCTTGATGTTCAAGAGACACCCCCAGTCCGCGCTCACCAGGGTGTCGGCGCCGCTGGCCAGCAGGTGGCGGGTCTTGTCCTCCACCATGGCCTGGCTGATGTGGGGATGGCGCACCGAGAAGGTGCCGCCAAAGCCGCAGCACTCGCTCTCGTAGGCCTGCTCGTGCAAGGTGACGCCCTCGAGCTGCCCCAGCAGGCTGCGGGCCGTGGTGTGCACCTGCATCTCGCGCCGGGCCGAGCAGGAGGTGTGCATGACGATACTCGCCCTCCCCACCCCCTGCCAGCGCACCCGGCAGATCCGGACCAGAAACTCGGTGAGCTCGAACACCCGCTCGCAAAACGCCGCCACCTCGGAGCTCTCGGGGAAGAGTCGGCGGTAGTGGTGATGCATCATGCCGCCGCAGGAGCCAGACAGCACCACCACCGGCCAGGGCTCGGGGAAGAGCGCCATCTGGCTTTGCGCCACCTTGCGCGCCTCCTCCTCGTGACCCGAGGTGTAGGCCGGCTGCCCGCAGCAGGTCTGTTTCTCGACAAAGTGCACCCTTATCCCTTCCCGCTCGATCAGGGCGATGGCATCGAGCCCCGCCACCGGGTCGAACAGGTCCACCAGACAGGTGGCGTAGAGATAGACATCGGCCGGCTTGGCCGGGTAGACCCGCATTACCTTCATCACTTGCTCTCCTTACTTGAGCTGCAGCAGTGCGTCCGAGATGTGGAAGCTGTACATGAGCGCCAGCCCGATAAGGCCGGTGACCAGCAGGTAGTAGAGGGTCGGCAGCGCCGTCTTGCGCAGCGTCGCCCCCTCACGACCGAGCAGCCCCACGGTGGCCGAGGCCGCCACCACGTTGTGAATGGCAATCATGTTGCCCGCGGCGGCGCCGACTGCCTGCAGCGCCAGCATGGCGGCGGTGGAGACCCCCAGGGTCTGGGCCACCTCGAACTGGAACTGGCTGAACATCATGTTCGATACCGTGTTGGATCCGGCGATAAAGGCCCCCAGCGCACCGATGGTGGCGCTGAGCGCCGGGAAGAACTCCCCCACCAGCCCGGCGGCAAAATTGGCGGTGGTCACCGGCATGCTGGCGAGATCCGCCCCGTTGACGCCGGAGTTGATGAAGATGCGCACCATGGGCACGGTAAAAATCAGCACGAAGCCGGCGCCGATCAGGGTGCGGCTGGACTCCCCCAGCGCCCGCCCGAAGGGGGCTAGGGAGCGCGATTGCAGCCAGGTGGCGAGCAGGGCGCAAAGCACCAGCAGCCCCCCCGGCAGGTAGAGCGGCTCAATGGAGGCGCTGACCCCCTTCTCACCCAGCAGATCCGTGAAGGCGAGGCTCACCGACAGGAGGCTTGCCTTGAATGCCGGGCTCACCCGGCTCGCCACCAGCAGGAGCGCCAGCGCCACATAGGGGAGCCAGGCCAGCATGAGCGACATGGGGCGGCCGGCGGCCTCTTTGAGATCGAGCTTCAAGGAGCCCAGCCACTCGGCGGGCCACTCGTTCTCGGGGGCGAAATCCCAGGAGTTCTTGGGCACCAGAAAACCGGCTCGCGCCGCCGTCACCACCAGGGCCAGCCCCACCAGACCGCCGATGAGGGACGGGAACTCGGGGCCGAGCAGCATGCCGGTGAGGGCATAGGGGACGGTGAAGGCGAGCCCGGCGAAAATCGCAAACGGCAGGATGGAGAGCCCTTCGGTCCAGCTGCGGTTGCGGCCGAAGAAGCGGGTCAGCATCATCACCATCAGCACCGGCATCAGGGTGCCGACGGTGGCGTGAATGAGGGCCACGTTGGTGGTCACCTGTTGCAGGTAGATGTCCCAGCTGCTGCCACCGGCGCTCAGGGTCTGGCCGATGGCCTGGTTATCCAGCCCCTTGTTGATGCCCACCAGGATGGGGGTGCCCACCGCGCCGAACGACACCGGGGTGGACTGGATCATCATGCCGAGCAGCACGGCGGCGAGCGCCGGAAAGCCGATGGCCACCAGCAGCGGCGCGGCGATGGCGGCCGGGGTGCCAAAACCCGAGGCCCCTTCGATAAAGGCGCCGAAGCACCAGGCGATGATGATGGCCTGGATGCGCCTGTCCGGCGAGATGTTGGTGAAACCGCCGCGAATGGCGGTGATGGCACCGGTGTGTTTGAGGGTGTTGAGCATCAGGATGGCGCCGAACACGATCCAGAGCACGGTCACCGTGATCACCAGCCCCTGCAGGGTGGAGGCGAAGACCCGGGTCGGGCTCATCTGCCAGCCCCAGAGGGCGATGAACACGGTCAACAGGAAGGCGACGGGCATGGCGCGCTTGGCGGGCCAGTTGAGGCCGACCAGCAGCACGGCGGCCACCAGGATCGGCGAGAAGGCCACCAGGGCCAGCAGGGTGTCTGTCATCATTGCGTCCTTGTCCAGAGGGGTGCAGAGGCGCACCTTGTTGTTGTTTTGTTAAGCGGACGTGACCTTACCCTGTTCCTTTTTCGCGATATATGGAAATAATGAACAACATTCGTTCCAAAAGTTGATCAATATGGCCAGTACCGACGACCTCATCCTCTTCGCCCAGGTGGTGGAGGCCGGCTCCTTCAGCAAGGTAGCTGAACAAAATTCCCTGACAAATTCAGTGGTTAGCAAGCGGATCGGACGCCTGGAGGAAGAACTCGGGGTGCAGCTCCTCTATCGCACCACCCGCCGGCTCACCCTGAGCGAGGCGGGCAAGGCGCTCTATCAAGGTGCCAAAAATGTGAAGGCCGCCGCACTGGACGCCTTCGACGCGGTGGCGGGATTTGGTGAAAAGGTGAGCGGTCATGTGCGGATGTCGGTGCCCACCATCTCCGGCGAGCTCTTGCTCGCCGATGCGGTGGCCGATTTTTGCCAGCAGCACCCGGGGCTCACGGTGGAGATGTCGCTCGACAACCGCTTCGTCAACCTGGTGGAAGAGGGGTTCGATCTGGTCATTCGCACCGGCTATCTGGATGACTCGAGCCTGATTGCCCGCCACATTCTCGACTCCCAGTGGGTCATCTGCGCCGCCCCCGCCTATGTGCGCCGCTTCGGGGCACCGCGCGAGCCGTCGGATTTGCTCACCCACAACTGCCTGCGCTACGCCTACCAGAGCACGGGGGCCTCGGAGTGGGCCTTCAAGGGGGAAGAGGGCAACTATCTGGTGTCGGTGTCGGGGAGCTTTTCAACCGACAACGCCGGGGCCCTGCGCAAGGCGGCGCTGGGGGGGCGCGGCATCGTCTATGTGCCGCGCTGTCTGGTCTATCACGACCTGATGCAGGGGGATCTGGTGGACTTGTTTCCCGACCGGGTGGGCAAGAAGCTCGGCATCTACGCCGTCTACCCCTTCACCCGCCAGCCGCCGCGCAAGATAAGGCTGCTCATCGAGCACATCCGCCAGCGCTATCTGGAGATTGGCCACTACTTCATCTGAGGCCCTTGTCGGGCCTCAAAGGGCGGATGACGCCGCCTGACGGGAGAGAAACGCCAGGGACTGGCGGTTGAAGTGATCCGGCTGCTCCACGTTGCAGACGTGGCCGCACTTTTCGATGATTTCGAGGCGGCTGTAAGGGTCGCGGGCTACCTGCTCGCGCACCGGGGCGAGGAACATGTGATCCTCCTCCCCCATCACGTAGAGGGTGGGAATGGGCAGGGCCCGCTCGCGAAAGTAGCGCATCAGGGGGTTCACCTCGGTGGCGAGACGGAACCAGCGCTTGAACTCCTTCTGGCACAGCTTTCTGGCCTCGCGCACGAAGAGGTTGCGGGACTCCTGATGGTGCTGGCGCGGCATGATGATGAAGGCGAACAGGCGGTAGAGCCACATGTAGGGCAGGAAGTGCTGGCCAAGGCGACCAAGCTGCACCAGCACCCGGGAGCGGATGTCGAGACGCAGGATGGCACCGCCGAGCACCATGCTCTTGACCCGCTCGGGGCGAAGCTCCGCCAAATGGCGAATGAGGATGGTGCCAAGGGAGATGCCGACAAAATGGGCGTGGGGGATGCGCAGGTGATCCAGCAGGCGCAGGATATCCTCGGTCACGGCCCGAAAGCTGTAGTGCCCCTTTACCACCTGCTGCAGCTGGTTGGACTGGCCGTGACCGCGAAGGTCCAGCAGCAGCACGTTGAAGTGCTCCCGGTAGGCCCGCAACTGCTTGAACCAGATGGAGGAGCTGCCGCCCGCACCGTGCACGAACACCACCCAATCCCGATCGGGACCCAGTTCAAAGGTCTTGTGGTACAACATCTCATGGGCTCCCGGGGTGATGGGGGGTATACTCGGCGCGCATATTAACAGAAGGCTCACCCCGGTGAACATGCTTCCACCATGATCGGACCAGAGCGGAGTTCTCCATGACCCTCGTTCAATTGCGTGAATTTTTGCTCAGCCAGCCCGGCGCCACCGAGGACACCCCCTTCGGCCCGGAGATCCTGGTCTACCGCATCGCCGGCAAGATGTTTGCCCTGGTGGACTGGCAGGCGGAGCCCCTCTCCATCAACCTGAAGTGCGAACCCGAGCTCGCCCTGCTGCTGCGGGAGATCCACCCCGAGGTGAAACCGGGCTGGCACATGAACAAGCAGCACTGGAACACGGTGACCCTGAGTGAAGGCCTGTCTGACGATCTCTGGCAGGGCTGGATAGTCCACTCCTATGAGCGGGTGGTGGCGGGTCTGCCCAGGGCGAAGCGGCCCCAGGCCCCCCGCGCGACCATCAGGGAGGGTTGACCCATGCCGTCTCTTTCTTCTTCTCGCATCGTCCCCCTCGAGGAGGCGCACATACCAAGGCTGCTGGATCTGTTCGAGCAGTCGGTACGCCGCCTGGGGCCTGCACACTACAGCCCGGAGCAGGTGGAGCAGTGGGCCAGGGGCGCCCATCACCCGGGGCTTGCCAGCCAGTTGCGCGAGCACCATGGCTGGGTCATCGAGCAAGACGATGTGCCCCTTGGCTTTGCCACCCTGAGCGATGACGGTCATCTCAGCCTGCTCTACGTGAGCCCGGATCATCCGCGCCAGGGGCTCGGCACCCTGCTGCTGGAGCGGGTGCTGGCAGCCGCCAGCCAGATGGGACTTGGCAGCCTCACCACGGAGGCGAGCGCCTTCAGCCTCGCCCTCTTCCTGCGTCACGGCTTCCTGCTGACCGGATTGGAGACGGTGGAGCGCGGCGGTGTCCAATTTATCCGCCATCGGCTCCACTGCCGCTTGCCATGACGGGTTCAGCCACTAAAATACGCACCATTTCCCCAAGGCAATGAAGAAAGGGCAGCCATCATGGTGGTAGAGAGCGACGGTTACATTGCGCTGATCGAGTATCTGGTAGAGAGTCTGGGTCTGTTCGAGAGCCAGCAGCAGGGCGGCGGCGCCCAGACCATCGAGGATCTGGTGAGCAGCCGGGTGGCCGACAACCTGATGGCCATCTGCGAGCAGAACCCCCAGCTCGACCCCAAGGTGCGCTTCCTGATCATGCAGGAGGCCGATGCCGTGGTCGCCGACCTGGAAGAGGTGCTCTCCGCCGTCTGGTTGTCCGCCCCCAGCGAAGCCCAGCAAGCCTTCCTCATCGAGTTCATCGACCTCATCAAGAACCTGTTCGACAGCACCATCAGCTGATCCCATCCCTGCCGTGACGGCAAGGGGACGAGATGCAATGAGGCGAGGAGTGAGGCGGGACGCCCAATGAAAAGGGCCGCCTCATCGGGCAGCCCTGCTTGCTAGCATTGTCAATTCATCGCGCTTGTCAGAGTAATGAATTTCGGGGCAAAAAAATGTGTCTGGTCTTGGCAACCATCCGTGGTCGCTACCCTGTTGGTCAGCCAGGGTTCAGTTTAGTTCCCCACCTGACGCATTTTTTTCAATTATTTTTCATCACAATGACACGGGGGCCTGATGGCCCCCGTGTCATTGTGATGACGCCTCAGCGATTCAGGCTGGGAGGCAGGCAGACGCCAATGCCCCCCAAGCCGCAATACCCCTCGGGATTCTTCTCCAGATATTGCTGGTGATAATCCTCGGCATAGTAGAAGGGGGCCAGCGGCAGGATGCGGGTGGTGATGGTGCGCCCGTCACCGCTCGCCGTCATGGCCTGCTGGTAGGCGGCCAGGCTCTGCTGGGCAATCGCCTCCTGGGTGTCGTCCCCGACGAAGATGACGGAGCGATACTGGGTGCCGATGTCGCCACCCTGGCGCATCCCCTGGGCCGGATCATGGTGTTCCCAGAACAGCTTGACGAGATCCCCGTAGCTGATGACCTTGGGATCGAACACCACCTGCACCGTCTCGGCGTGGCCGGTCAGGCCGCTGCACACCTCCTTGTAGGTGGGATTGGGGGTCAGCCCCCCCTGATACCCGGCGGCGGTGGAATAGACCCCGGGCTGCTGCCAGAACAGACGCTCCACCCCCCAGAAACAGCCCATGCCGAACCAGGCAAGCTCCATCCCCTCGGGCCAGGGCCCCTGGGTCGGATGGCCGTTTACTGCGTGCACCTGGCCAATCTCCAGCGCTTCCCGCCGTCCCGGCAGCGCCTCTGCCGGTGAAATAATCTGCTCCATATGCCCTGTCCTTGTATAAAACCCCGCGCAATGCGGCTGACGAAAAGGAACACCGAAGATATCAGGTTATTAGCCCGGATCAACCAGGGAGCGGCCCCCGGGGCGACCCTCCCGCCCTCGCCTGCGTCTTCCCCTCCCCGCCCGCACTGGTCAAAATGGCGACAAAAAAACACCAAGTCGATATTTAGTCTTGATTTGTGAATTTATTTTCATATATTGGGCGAATTGCTGCTTTTTTATGGAATGAAACACGTGCGTGAACGCGAACCCAGCCTGGTCCATGCCTTTCGGCAATCCACCCCCTATGTCAATGTGCACCGGGGTGCCACCTTCGTCCTGATGATCGGCGGGGAAGCCATTTGTCACCCCAATTTCGCCAACATCGTCAGCGACATCGCCCTGCTGCAGACCTTGGGGATCCGCCTGGTGCTGGTGTTTGGTTCGCGTCCGCAAAATGACGAGGCCCTGGCCCGCGCCGGCATCCAGGCCCAGTATCACAAGCGGATCCGGGTCACCGACGATGCCAGTTTCGCCATCATCAAGCAGGTGTGCGGCGGTCTGCAATACGACATCACCGCCCAGCTCTCCATGGGCCTCGCCAACACCCCCATGCAGGGGGCCCGCATCAGTGTGGTGAGCGGCAACTTCGTCACCGCCCAGCCGCTGGGTGTGGATGACGGCATCGACTTCTGTCACAGCGGCCGGGTGCGTCGCATCGATGTGGAGGGGATCACCCGCCAGCTGGATCAGCACGGCCTGGTGCTCATCTCCCCCATCGGCTGCTCGGTCACCGGCGAGAGCTTCAACCTGAGCTCGGAAGAGGTAGCCCGCCGGGTGGCGGTGGATCTCAAAGCCGACAAGCTCATCTGCTTCAGCAGCACCCAGGGGGTAATGGACAGGCACGGGGAGGCCATCTCCGAGCTCTTCCCCGAGCAGGCCGAAGAGCTGCTGGTGGCGCTGGAGCAGGCGGGGGAAGAGATGTCAGGCACCGCCCGCTACCTGCGCGCGGCCATCGCCTCCTGCCGGGGTGGCGTGCCCCGCTCCCACCTGGTGAGCTATCAGGACGACGGCGCCATGCTGCAGGAGCTGTTCAGCCGCGAGGGGCTGGGTACCCAGATCGTGCGCGAAAGCGCCGAGCGGGCCCGGGCCGCCACCATTGAGGACATCGGCGGCATCCTGGATCTCATCCGTCCGCTGGAGGAGGAAGGGATCCTGGTGCGCCGCTCCCGGGAGCAGCTGGAGATGGAGATAGACAAGTTCACCATCATCGAGCGGGACGGCCTCATCATCGGCTGCGCCGCGCTCTATTGCTTCATGGAAGAAGCCATGGCCGAGATGGCCTGCGTCGCCATCCACCCGGAGTATCGCAACTCCAACCGGGGAGACACCCTGATCGCCAAGGTGGCCGAGCGGGCCAAGCGGCTCGGCATCCGTCGCCTGTTCGTGCTCACCACCCGCTCCATCCACTGGTTCCGGGAGCGGGGCTTCGATCCCCTGGAAGTCGAAGATCTGCCGGTGGAGCGCCAGCGCTTCTACAACTGGCAGCGTCGCTCCAAGGTTTTGTCCAAGACCATTTCGTAACTGATTGATCTTGTGCCTGGTTACCGTCAATTTTGTTCTTTTTTACGAACTCGATTGACAGTGCAATCCAGACCAAGGTATTTGTACATGCACGCCACCTGTCACAGGTGGCACCAGAAGAGGAGCGCTGCCCAGGCAGCCCAGGGGAGGACACCAGTGTCCGGTGAACTTGGGTCAGGGGGAGCAGCGCCGAGACGAGGCGAGTGACTGGACACCGCCACGTCGGCTGCGGGGGCTGAATCCCCCGGGTTGTCATCGGTAGTGGTCATCCCACACCGCGCCCCACCCTGGGGCGGGTACGGGATGGGCTCTGCAGGTGGAGTGCTTCTGGCCGGGATCCTCGCGTTTTCCTGCCATTTTTGCCTCCTCCTCTCTATTTGCCCGATGAAACCGGATTTTCACCTTGAGACAGGAGTATGCAATGAACCCGATCAATGTCGCCAAGTTTGGCGGAACCAGCGTCGCCAATGCCGCGGCCATGAACCACTGCGCCGACGTGGTGCTGGCCAATCCGGCGACCCGGGTGGTGGTGCTGAGCGCCAGCGCCGGCGTCACCAACCTGCTGGTGAGCCTGGCTCAGGGTGAACTGGACGAAGCCGGACAGGATGCCCAGCTTGCCAGTCTTGCCGACATCCAGCTGGCCATTCTGGCCGCCCTTGGCAACCCGAGCGACGTGAGCGCCCTCATCCATGCCCAGCTCGGCGACATTCGCACCATGGCCCGTCAGGCCAGTCAGCACACCGACGCCGAACTCGCCGATCGCCTCATCGCCTGCGGCGAGCTGATGTCCACCCGTCTCTTCACCGAACTCCTGCACCAGCGCGGGGTCAAGGCCCAGTGGCAGGATGCGCGCCAACTGCTGCGCACCGACAGCCGCTTTGGCAAGGCCACCGTGGATCTCGCGGCGACCCGCGCCCTCTGCCAGCAGGCGGTGGGCCCGTTGCTGGGTGACAGCCTGGTCATCACCCAGGGCTTCATCGGTGCCGACGGCGATGGTCGCACCACCACCCTCGGCCGTGGCGGCTCCGACTACAGCGCGGCCCTCCTGGCCGAGGCACTGGACGCAGGCAGCATCGAGATCTGGACCGACGTGCCCGGCATCTACACCACGGATCCCCGCCTGGTTACCCGCGCCCGCCCCATCCCCGAAATCAGCTTCGTGGAGGCGGCGGAGATGGCCACCTTCGGCGCCAAGGTGCTGCACCCGGCCACCCTGCAACCCGCGCTGCGCCAGGACATCCCGGTGTTCGTGGGCTCCGCCAAGGACCCCGCCGCCGGTGGCACCTGGATCCGCGCCACCACCCGCAGCAACCCGCTGTTCCGGGCCGTGGCCCTGCGCCGCCAGCAGGTGCTGGTGACCCTGCACAGCCTCAACATGTTCCACGCCTACGGCTTCCTGGCCGAGGTGTTCGGCATCCTGGCCCGTCACCGCATCTCGGTGGATCTCATCACCACCTCCGAGGTGAGCGTCTCCCTGACCCTGGATCACACCGGCAGCCAGAGCAACGGCGAACCCATCCTGAACGACAAGGTGCTGGCGGAGCTCGGCCAGCTGTGCAAGGTCGAAGTGGAGACCGGTTTCGCCCTGGTGGCGCTCATCGGCAACCGCATGAGCGAGGCGGCCGGGGTAGGCAGCCAGGTGTTCGACGCCATCCGCGAGCACAACATCCGGATGATCTGCTACGGCGCCAGCGCCCACAACCTCTGCTTCCTGGTCAAAGAGGACGAGGCGGGCCACATCGTCAATTGCCTGCACCGGGAACTGCTCGACTGAGTCGCCCCGGCGCTGGCACACAACGAGCCTCCTCCGCCCCATCACACTTCCCCACTCAGCAAAGAGGGGCGCCGCGGCGCCCCTCTTGTCACTCTTCTTCCACCATCAGCTGGTGACCAGGGTGGCCCGGGTGGGCAGCAGATTGGCCCGGATCTGCTCGCGCAGCCCTCCCAGCCGTTGCAGCAACCCGGCCTGACCGAGCCCCGCTTCGTCAGGAGCCAGATTGTCCACCAGGGCCGGGAAGTGCTCCCGTACCGCCTGCTCCAGCCAGTCGAGACGGCGCAGGGTGAGCGGGCCGCAGCTCTTGCCGCTGAGATCGTCCAGGATGTCGAGCCGATGGCTGCGGTACATGTCGCGCCACCAGTTGGCCGCCAGCGCCTCGTCGCTTGCCAGCGCCGCACTCCACTCCCCCACCAGTCCCTGCATCCGCGCCAGCACGGGGGCGCTCGCCCCCTCCCGCGACAGGTATTGCAACTCTCCCCTGGCCCAGGCGAGGCAGAGCTCGCGCCAGCGGCGAAACAGCGGCAAGGGATCCGCCTCGTCCAGCCAGAGCCCGGAGAGGGTGCGGGTTTCCAGCCGCTCAGGCACGTGGAAGTCGGGATCGGTGAGGCCGTTGGAATTGAACTCGTGCAGGGGATCGAAGGGCCACATGTAGCCAAAATCGAACACCGAGATATGCTGGCCGTCATCCAGCAGGTTGCCCGGGCTCGGATCCCAGTCAAACCAACCCCAGCGGGCCAGCTCCGCCTCCACCGCCAGCATCTGCGCCAGGTTCCGCTCGCAGAGCGTGCGCACCGGCTCCCCCCGCAGCCAAGGGGAGACCAGCACCCCGGCCCGGGCGGAGCCGAAACTGGTGCAGACCACGTTGGAGAGGATGGTGGGGTGCAGCTCCCGCAGGCTCTCTATCTCCCGGCGCCGCTCCAGCTCGGTGAGAAAGGCGGTCTTGCCGTCCACATTGGCCACCAGAGAGTCCTGGCGGCAGCGTTTCAGGCACCAGTGGTGCCCCTCCACCTTGAGATGGAACACCTCGGCGGTGAGCCCGTGACCGTAGACCTTGACGACGTCCGGGTGAGCCTCGGTCAGCCGGACGAGCTGGGGCAGCGGCAGGGGGCAGTCCCGCTCCCGCCCGATCCGGATCTCTTCTTTGCTCTCCAGCATCTGGAGCAATCTGGCCTGACGCGCCGCAACTTTGGGATTCATACATGTACCTCCAACCGTTACTGAGAGACTAAACAGCGCCCCCCTCCCAGACCAGCAGCAAAGGCTCATGATGACGCTTTCATCACAGAATGAGTGCCCCTGGCGGATCGGGATCACAAATTGCTTCACTGTGCTCATCACGGAATATTCATCTTGTTGTCATTAAATTGACATCAAGGAACAAGCCACGCACCATCGGGTCAAAATAGAGGCAGTCGTCGCTGCCATGACCGCTCCAAGGATGAGCCCTTATGAATGCCCCCGTCACCGGCCACCGCCCCGCCTCCCAGCCCCTGGCCGGGCTGTTGCTGGGTCTGCTGACCGCCCTGCTGCTGCTGACCCTCGCCCTGCCGCTGCTCAACCCCGTCAGCTGGCTCGGGCGTGCCGCCCCCCTCATTCTGGGCCCGGCGGATCAGCCCATCGCTACCCTCAATCGCTACAGCCTGCTCTACAAAAGTGACAACCGGGGCTTCTATCTGGTGGTGCGCAGCCAGTGGCAACTGCTCAAACCCCTGCAGGAGGGGGACAGGGTGCGGGTGGAGCTGCTCAACGACAAAGGGGTGCGCATCGATCAGCTGAGCCAGGCGGTGGACAAGCGCCAGAAGTGCCGCAAGGAGCGCTGCACCCTGAGCCTCAACAGCGCCCTGCGCGCCCCCGACGACGCCCTGGACAGCCGCTACCAGCTGCGCATCGGGCTGCTGCTGGCAGACAGGCCGGAGAGCGCCGAATACAGCCAGATCCTCCAGACCCTGCCGGAGCGCGGTTTCAACCTCCTCTACCTGATGACCAGCCTGCTGCTGGTGCTGCTGGTGAGCGCCGCCGTGCTCAAGACCCTGCTGCCGCGGCTGCGCCGAAGCTACCGCGCCCGGGTGGCAGGCAGCCTGCTGCTCGGCAACCTCACCTTCGTGCTGCTGCACGGCTTCGTGGTGTTCAAGCTGGGGGAATTCCTGTTCTGGTCGGGCTTTCGGCCCGAGCACTACTACCTCGCCTGGGGCAGCATGGTGCTGGGCTGGAGCCTCTGCGCCCTCGCAGGCTTCAGCCTCTATATGGGGCTGCTCTTCACCGCCCTCTCGGGCATCGGGCTGCTCGCCAACTTCATGAAGATCGCCATCTACGGGGTGCCGCTGGGGGGGGACGATCTGGGCAACCTGCTGGCCCTGCTGCACATCCTGCTCGATCAGCACCCTGTGGTGCCGGTGCTCGTCGTGCTGGGGCTCCTCTTTCTGGTGTGGCGCTTCGCCCTCTCCCGCTGGATCCTGCGGGGCTTGCTGCGCACCGCCGCCGCCACCGCCGCCTTCTTTGCCCTCTGCGTGTTCGCCACCCAGACCGGCAACAAGCTGCTCGGGGCCAACATCCGCTATGTGGACAGGGCGGTGAACTACCACAGGGACATCATCCGCGCCGGCCCCGGCCTCTACCTGTTCAACCTGGTGGACGAGATGCTGCAAAGCGGCAACGTGTTTCGCTACCCCTTGCAGATCAACGAGCGCACCCCGGAGCTGAGCCTGCCCGCCCAGCCCAGGGCTCCCCGCTTCGATCTGGTGATCGTGCTGCAATACGAGTCGCTCTGGCTTGACTGGCAGGGCCGTCTCTGCGCCCCCGCCCCCACCTTGAACCTGCCCGCCAGCGTGGCCCAATGGCGCAAGACTATCCACTCCCCCACCACAGGCGGCATGACGGTGCTGGCGGAGTTCGAGATGAACACCGGCCTGCCGGTGGGCCTGCTCAAACAGGGGGTGGTGCCCTACTACTACCTCTCGGACAAGGTGCCCGGCCTTGCGCGCAGCGCAGCCCAAAGCGGCTACCAGACCCTGTTCGCCCACCCCTATGTGGAGAAGTTCTGGGGCCGCGCCAAGGCGATCCCGGCCCTCGGCTACCAGGAGCGCTGGTTCGATACCCGCTTCACCGCCCTCGAGCACAAGGGGCTCTACATCTCCGACGATGCCCTCATCGATCACCTGCTCAAACGCAGCAACCAGGACGATCAGCCCCTGTTCGCCTACGCGGTCACCATGCAGGGGCACGGCCCCTTCGACGGGGATCGCTACCGGGCCCAGCAGCGCAGCGGCGCCTGCCCGGATCAGAGCCCGGCGGATACCCAGTTGCTCAACACCTACTACACCGGGGTGGTGGATGCCATGGCCTCCCTGGAGCGGCTGCTCAAGACCCTGGACAGCTCCGGCAAGCGCTACCTGGTGGTGGCCTTCGGGGACCACCAGCCCTTCCTGATGTCGGCCGGCAAGGGCATCCACGGCGCCAAACCGCCACGGGATGCCAGCTACCAGATCCCCATGATGGCCTTCACCCGGGCCGGGGACGGGCTGGATCTCGCCCGCCAGTTCGACCCGGTGCGCCAGCTCTACCAGATGGGCCAAGCCACAAGGCAGCTGCTGGCGGGGGACCTCACCCCTATCCGGGGCCAACCCCTGCTCCACCCGGTGCTCGGGGAGGAGAAAGGCTTCGACCCCTCCCCCCTGGTGCCGCAGATCCGCGCCAGCTTCCGGCCCGATGCATTGCCCTGATCGATTGAGACACTAGGGACACAGATCCTTGCAACACCTTCCGGGGCGATGCCCTGCCCTGATCCGCAGCGAACTAGCAGACGACAAAGAGGTCGCCCGAGCGGCCTCTTTGTCTATGTGCCGATGCAACTATGGCAGGCAGTGCAGTGACTCACTCCCCAAGCCAGGACTCGCACAGGGTGAGGCTCTGGGCATCGAGATCCAGTTCGGCCTCGATGCCAAGGGGCAGGGTCAACATGGGGTGGGTGTGGGCACAGTCATACTCCGCCAGAATGGGGAAGGTCGGCTCCCCCACGACCTCCAGCAGGATGTCGAGGGGCCGCCTGCCGCTGCCCTGGCTGTCGAACAGCTCGTGTTTGCCGAGCACCAGGGCACCGATGCGCTCAAACACCCCGCACAGCTTGAGGTGGGCAAAGGAGCGCTCCACCGTTTCGGCGGTTTTGAGGCTGTCTTCCAGCAGCAGAATGTCGCCCCGCTCGATGGACGGCATAAAGGGGGAACTCCAGATCCCCGCCAGGGTATTGAGGTTGCCGCCAATGAGCCGACCCCGCACCCGGCCAGTGCCCACCGAGATCAGCCGGTTTGGCCAGCACTGCTTGGCCCGGGTCTGATGCTCCCAGTCGAGCCGCTCCTCAGTCCATTGCGTCGGAGTCGGCAACCGGTGGGGCAGGCTGGCACCACCGGCCATGCAAACGGACAGGAAGCCGACCAGGGTCTCGTCCACCAGCGGCGAGAGCTCGCCAAAGGAAGCCACCAGCGCCGGGCCATAGAAGGTCACGAGGCCGGTCTGGGCATAAATGCCGAGCAGCAGGGCCGTTACGTCGGAGTAGCCGATGACTATCTTGGGATCCCGCTTCAGCGCATCAAAATCGAGGTAGGGCAGCAGGGAGTTGGAGTTGCTGCCGCCAATCACCGACATGATTGCTCGCACTTGCGGATCGCGAATGAGGGCATTGAGTTCGTCAGCCCGCGCCGCGATGGAGCCGGAGCGCCAGTGATCCTGTTCGCCGGTCAGGCTGCCCGCCTTGAGTTCGAAGCCCTGCGCCGCCAGATAAGCCTTGGCGCGAGCAAAGCGGTTCGGCGCCCAGGCGGTGGCCGCGCTGGAGGGAGAGAAGAAACCTATGGTGTCGCCGGGGTTGAGCCCCGGCGGTTTGAGTAAGGTCATGGATGCAGCCCTGCCATATGAGTTGAACGCCGCCGGGAGATGCGATCCCGGCGCCAGACTGCATCCTACTGCGGCCTTTGAACGCCCGACAAGGGCGAAGAATCACACTCACAGTGCTCGTTTTTGTTTAGAAAAATTAAATGACTCTCGCTACATGCACATAAAGACTGAACAATGACAACACAGATCGCGCCCTTTTCCCGGCTTTAAGGTGCCTATCACGCGCTGATACATGGCCGCGAGGTCAGTTCCCGCCTCTCCCGACGATATCCCGCCGCCGTTCCCCAATAAAAAAGCCGATCTCGCGATCGGCTTGGGCATTGGCTTCTAACGGCGTGAGCGCAGGCTCACACCACCACGGCGGTGCCGCTGATGCTGACCATCAGCATGCTGCCATTCTGGCCCACTACCTCGTAGTCGATGTCGATGCCCACCACGGCGTTGGCCCCCAGCGCCTGGGCACGCTCTTTGAGCTCCTCGAAGGCGATCTCCCGGGCCCGGGCCAGCTCTTTTTCGTAGGCGCCGGAGCGACCGCCGATGATGTCGCGGATGCCGGCGAACAGATCCTTGAAAATGTTGGCGCCGAGGATGGCTTCGCCCACGACGATGCCGCGGTACTCGCGAATGGTCTTGCCTTCCAGGGTGGGGGTGGTTGAGAGGATCATGAGGTCTCCTGTGAGTTGGGCTGGGTGCGCGAAGCACCGTTGCCGTCATGGTAGCAAGGCGTTGGCCAAAGCATAAGCCCGGCGTGGCCAGGGGCTTCAAGCACAGCGCCCGCCAGGTTCATCAAGGAGCCATCCATAGAGCCTGTGTCGTGCCACTTTCCCCCGCACAGCGACCTTGGGCACCGGTGCTGGGGAGAGGGCTTCCGGGCCGCGATGAAAGCGGGGCCTTGATGATGCAGACACGACGGCAGCTGCACCGGCCCTCTGCGTCTTCGCCCTGAACGGCGGCAGGCGCTGCCAGGAGCGCCCCGCGTCGGCCATAAAAAAAGGAGAGGCAAGCCTCTCCTTTTTGATGTTCGCAGCGGCAGCCGCCATGCACTCAGTGCAGCTTCATGCTCGGGCGCAGCACCCGGTTGATGCGGCCCACCAGCATGATGAGGCCGGTCTTGATGTAGCCGTGCAGGGCCACCTGGTGCATCCGGTAGAGGGAGATGTAGACGATGCGGGCGATGTAGCCCTCCACCATCATGGAGCCCCGCATCAGGTTGCCCATCAGGCTGCCCACGGTGGAGAAGCGGCTCAAGGAGACCAGGGAGCCGTGGTCGTGGTAGCGGTAGGGCTTCATCTCGCCGCCGTTCATCTTGGCCAGGATGTTCTTGAACGCCTGGGTCGCCATCTGGTGGGCGGACTGGGCGCGGGGCGGCACGAACTTGCCGTCCGGCTGCGGGCAGGCGGCGCAGTCGCCGATGACGAAGATATTCTCGTCCCGGGTGGTCTGCAGGGTCTCGTGGACCACCAGCTGGTTGATGCGGTTGGTTTCCAGGCCCGCGATCTCCTTCATGAAGTCCGGCGCCTTGATGCCCGCGGCCCACACCATAAGGTCTGCTTCAATCAGCTCCCCATCCTTGGTGTGCAGGCCCTCGGCGGTGGCCTCGGTGATCATGGTGGCGGTGCGCACGTCCACGCCCAGCTTCACCAGCTCCTGATGGGCGGAGCCGCTGATGCGCTCCGGCAGGGCCGGCAGGATGCGGGGGCCCGCTTCCACCAGGGTCACCTTGAGGCTGTCGGTGGTGAGGTTCTTGAAGCCGTAGGCGTAGAGCTGCTCCACCGCGTTGTAGAGCTCGGCGGAGAGTTCGACGCCGGTGGCGCCGCCGCCGACGATGGCGATCTTCACCTTGTCACCGGGCTGGTATTCGGTGGCGAACTGCAGGAAGCGGTTCATCATGCTGTTGTAGAAGCGGTGCGCCTGGGAGGGGCTGTCCAGGAAGATGCAGTGATCCTTGATGCCCTTGGTGTTGAAGTCGTTGGAGACCGAGCCGATGGCCATCACCAGAATGTCGTAAGCCACTTCCCGCTCGTTGACCACCAGGGCGCCGCTCTCGTCGTGGATGGGGGCCAGCACGATGCGTTTCTCGTCGCGCTTGATGTCGGTCAGGCTGCCGAGCTGGAATTCGAAGCCGTGGTTCTTGGCGTGGGACTGGTAGCTCAGGGCATCGATGCCCGCATCCATGGAGCCGGTGGCCACTTCGTGCAGCAGGGGTTTCCACAGGTGGGTGCGATTGCGATCCACCAGGGTGATCCTGGCCTTGTTCTTCTTGCCCAGCTTGCGGCCCAGGCTGGTCGCAAGCTCGAGACCACCGGCGCCACCGCCTACAACGACAATATTCATCATGATGATTTTCCTTGGTTCCTCAAAACGAAAGGGAGCCATTGGCTCCCTAAAACGAAATCGGTTGACGTGATGGCTCAGGCTTCTTTGAAGGCCTTCATCCGTTGCAGATGGTGCGAGATGTTCTTGAACTTATGGGTCTCGCGCTCATCCCATACGATGTCGTAATAGTTCTTCAATTCACGTTCAGTGTCCCGATTATCGCGGATTTCATCCTGAACGGAAAGGATGCACAGGCAGTTTCCTGAATTTTTATTACGAAATTCGGTTACACACTTGGTGCCGATGTCCTCGTACTCTTCCGGCCTGTCGATCTTGCCCTGCATGTTCTCTTCCGGGTGCAGATTGGGGTTGAAGACCACCTGCTTGATGCCGCACAGAAACCCGATCCGCTCGCTCCAGTAGCCACCCAGGCCCACGCCGCAGATGAGGGGTTTGGGATCGGTGCTCATGTCGAGCTGCTTCTTCACTTCCTTGAGCAGATGGCTCATGTCGTGGCGGGGGTGAACCGTGCTGTAGTGCACGAAACGCACATCATCATCGATAAACTGCAACTGCAGCACTTTTTCATGATTGCCGGGGCTGGTGGCATCAAAGCCATGCAGATAGATGATCATGGACAAGACCTCAAAAACTGTGTCGGTTCTATCGAAACTACCCCAGCGACAGGGCCTTGCGCCACCAAAACATCCCACTTTCTTGCTTTGGATCACGCCCCTTCGGGCCACCAAACCGCGCGTCGGGGCCGCTGTGGCAGCGCCATGCCCCAGCGGGACATGGCGCAAACCGGGTCTGGCGAGGTTAACTGCCGCACTGGGCGAAGCGCGCCACCGCCGCTTCCACCAGGGCCAGGCTCCCCTGCCAGAAGGCGGGTTTTCGAATGTCCTGCCCCAAATGCCGTTCGACCAGTTCTTCGGCGCTCATGCGACCTGTGTCTCGCAGCAGGGTGCGGTAGGCCTTCGCCACCCCCTCCTCCCCTGCGGCCTGGCGGCTCATCAGCTGCTGATAGACCCCGAGGCTGAACAGATAGCCAAAGAGGTAGGGGTAGTTGTAAAAACCGAAGCCCGCGATGGAGAAGTGCGCCTTGGCGGCCCAGAACAGGGGGTGATAACGGTCGAGGCTCTGCTCGTACCAGCGCCCCCAGGCCTCGTCGGTGAGCCCCTTGAGCCGGGCCGACGACACATAGCCCTGCTCGCGCTCGGCCACCAGGGCCCGCTCGAAGTCGAAGCGGGCCGGGATGTTGACCAGGAAGGTGGCGGCGCCATCGGCATCCGCCCAGGCGATGGCCAGACGCTCCTCGGCGCTTCGGGCCTGCTCGTAGAGGGCGCTGCGCACCAGGGTCTCGGCGAAGATGGAGGCGGTCTCCGCCAGGGTCATGGGGTAGCTGCGCTGGCTCATGGGCAAATCGCGGATGAGCCAGTTGTGCCAGGCGTGACCGAGCTCGTGGGCCAGCGTGATGACGTTGTCCATGGTGCCCGCATAGGTGATGAAGACCCGCGGCTCCACCGGCTCGGCAAACTTGGTGCAATAGGCCCCGGTGCGCCGGTTGGGGGTGGGGGCGGCATCAATCCAGCCGCGCTCGGCCATCATGCGGGCAAAGTCCCCCATCTCGGGGTCAAAGCGCGCGAAGGCCAGGGCGATGATGTCGACCGCCTCCTCGAAGGGGATCTCCCGGCGGCTGGCGGCAGGGGGCGGCGCAAAGAGATCCTCCGGCCCCAGCACCTCGAGGCCGAGGTGACCGGCCATCAGCCCCAGGGCCCGCTGGCCCAGATGGCGGGCCTGCCAGGTCTCCGTCATCAGGGTATCCAGGGTCGCCCGCTCGATGTGACTCTGGTGGCAGGAGAGATCCAGGGCATCGAGGCGCCGGTGTTTGCCGCGCTGGCGCGAGAGCTCCAGGCGCCAGCCGTTGAGGGCGTTGAGGATGGCTGCCACCGTCTCCTGCTCCCCTTCCCAGCCGGCGCTGATGGCATCGAAGGCCTCTTTGCGCAGGGCACGATCCGGGTTGGAGAGCAGGTTGCTCGCCTCTGCCAGCCCCATCTCGCGACCCGCGATCACCAGCCTTATCTTGCCCACCAGATCGTTGTAGAGGTTGCCCCAGGCGTGCAGGCCGTCGGTGCCAAGGCCGATGACCAGCTGCTCCGCCTCCACCGGCAGCCGCTGATCCTGCAGGCGACGCTCGTGGCGCAGCCGGTACCCCTCCTCCCCGAGCAGGGGGTCGGCCATCAGTTGCTCAAACTCGGGCGCAGGCAGCCCCAGCATCAGATCTTCGATGGGGGCAAGCGTCTTGAACAGATCCGCATTGAGGGCCCGGGCCCGGGAGGCAACCTGCTTGGCGAGGGGATCCCGGGCGTCCTGGCTCCCCTTGCAGGCGGCCAGCACGGCGATGTTCCAGCCGATGTCGCGAATGCGCCGGGCCCGCAGGCGTACCTCCCTGAGGAAGTCCTGCAAGGCGCCTGGAGTGCGAGGAACCAGGGTCAGTCCCTCGATAAAACCGCTCAGCTCGGCCAGGCTGGCGCGGGCCAGGCTCATGTCCGCCTCGAGGACACAGCTGTCGAGGGAGGGGTAGATGTGATCATTTTGCCACTGCTGTGGATAGACTCGTTGTTGCATCGAACGCTCATCGTCAGGGACGGGCCTGGCCCGTCGTGAAATCCAGGTGGCCAGAGCCACCACCTTCGCGGGCAGGCATCACACCAGCCGCTCGAGGCGCACCACCGCCTCTTCCACATAGCGCAGGCTCTCCTGCCAGAACCCGGGTTCGCGGATGTCGACCCCCAGGTGCTTCTCCACCAGCGCCTCGGCGCTCATGCGGCCGGTATCTCGCAGCAGGGCGCGATAGGCGGGCACAAACTCGCCCCCGGCCCGCGCATGCTGGGCATAGAGCCCCAGGCTGAAGAGATAGCCAAACAGATAGGGGTAGTTGTAAAACCCGGACTCGGCGATGGAGAAGTGACCCTTGCTGGCCCAGAACAGCTCGTCATACTGGCTGAGGGCGTCACCATAGCACTGCTGCTGCGCCGATTTCATCATCTCCCGCATCTGGCTCGCCCCCACGTAACCCGCCTCCCGCGCCGTCACCAGGGCGCGCTCGAAGGCAAAGCGGGCGGGGATGTCGAGAAGCAGGCTCGCGGCCCGCTCCCCGTCCAGCCAGGCGATGGCCCGGCGCGGCTCCACCTTGTCGGTGGCGGCCAGCAGGGCATCGCGCACCAGGATCTCGGCAAAGAGGGAGGCGGTCTCCGCCAGCGTCTTGGGGTAGCCCCGCTGTTCGAAGGGAAGATCCCGCAGCAACCAGCTGTGCCAGGCGTGACCGAGCTCATGGGCCAGGGTGATGACGTTGTCCATGGTCCCCTCGAAGGTGAGGAAGACCCTTGGCTCGGGTGGATCGGCATACTCGGTGCAATAGGCGCCACTTCGCCTGTGCTCGCTCGGGGCGGCATCGATCCACCCCTTGTCGGCCATCATGCGGACAAACGCCCCCATCTCGGGATCGAAGGCGGCAAAGGCCTCCATCACCAGATTCAGCGCCTGCTCGACGCCGAACTTGCCGTGTACGGCCTGGGGCGCCGGGGCAAAGAGATCCCAGGGGGCGAAGTCGGTGATCTGCTGGGCACAGGCCATGGCACGCAAGGCGCGGCGCCCGAGCTCCCTGTGCTCCTCGGCCGCCGCCATCAGGGTCTCCAGGGTCGCGCCCGTGATGTGCTCCTGATGGCAGGTGACCTCGAGGGCATCCAGCCTGCGCCCCTTGCCGCGCTGGCGGCCGAGTTCGTTGCGCCAGCCGTTGATGGCGTTGAGAATGGCGGCCACCGTCTCCTGCTCCGCCTCCCAGGCGTCCTGGATGGCGTGCCAGGCGCTGGCGCGCCGCGCCCTGTCCGGGTGGGCGAGCAGGTTGTCCGCCTGGGCAAGCCCCATGGGCATCCCCTCCACCACCGGCAGCAGCCGCCCCACCAGGTTGTCGTAGAGATCCCCCCACCCCTGCAGGCCGTCCACCGCCAACCCCTCGATGAGCTGCTCGCTCTCGAGCGAAAGCCACTGATCCTGCAGCGCTCTGTCGTGATGGATCTGGTAGGCCAGCTCGAAGAGCTCGGGGTCTTGCAGCAGGGTGCACACCAGTGACTCGGGGGCGCGAACCCAGAACAGGTCCACCGGCTTGCTGCGCTGGGCCAGGGTCGCCTCCAGCTGCTGGCCCCGGGAAAGCAGTACCCGGGCCTCCTCGTCGCGCCCGTTCTGGCTCAGCCGGTTGTAACCATAGACCTGACTGTTCCAGGCCAGGCTCTTCACCCCGTTGGCCTCGCGGCGGATGGCCCGCAGCAGGTGGCGCAGGGCATTGGCATCCGCAACGGGATGGGCGGGATCCGGCAGGTCCGCCAGGAGGGCGTCAAGCCGGGTGAGGGCGCGGGCAGCCTCCTGGAAGGCGGCCTCGATGGCAGGATCGTCGGGGGCGGCATAGATGTGATCATCTCGCCAAACGGGTGGTTTCATGGTTGTCCTTGTCTGTTTGCGTCCATATCGGGTCACCCCGCCTCTGCGGGCGGGTGAAACCGGATAGTACGAAGGGGGCCAGGCACTTGCCTAGCCCCCATTCGAGGCAACCAGCAGAAGAGCGCCCCCGGGTGCGACGGCCCCTGTCGGCCCTCCCCCGACAAGCGACCTATTTGGCGGGCTGAAGCTTGCTCACCAGGGTCATGGCCACCACCAGCACCAGCCCTGCCACCACGCCGGCCAGGGCGCTCAGCAGGGTGGGCGTCACCACGGCCAGTACCCCGCCGACCCCGGGCAGGGCGGCCACCGTGTCCGCCGTCCCTTCGATGAGATGATGGAGGAAGGGCCAGCCATGGACCAGAATGCCGCCGCCGACCATGAACATGGCGATGGTGCCCACCAGGGCAAGCAGGTGCATCAGACGGGGCGCCGTCACCAGCAGCCCCTGCCCCACCGCCCGGCGCACGGCGCCCCCATCGGGCTTTTGCAGCAGGTGCAGACCGATGTCGTCGAGCTTGACGATGAGCCCCACCAGGCCATAGACCCCGACGGTCATCAGCAGGGCGATGCCCGCTACCACGGCGATCTGCAGGCCCAGGCTCGACCCCTGCACGGTGCCGAGGGCGATCACGATGATCTCCGCCGAGAGGATGAAATCGGTGCGAATGGCCCCCTTCACCTTCTGGTGCTCATAGGCCGCCAGATCCTCGGGCACCGGCGCCGCCTGATGCGCCTCTTCCTCGTGGGGCAGGAACTTGTGGACCAGCTTCTCCGCCCCCTCGAAACAGAGGTAGGCCCCCCCCAGCATCAGGAGCGGGGTGATGAGCCAGGGGATAAGAGCACTGATGGCGATGGCGGCAGGCACCAGGATGAGCTTGTTGCGAAACGATCCCTTGGCCACCGCCCACACCACCGGCAGCTCACGCTCGGCCCGCACCCCGGAGACCTGCTCTGCATTGAGGGCGAGATCGTCCCCCAGCACCCCGGCCGTCTTCTTCGCCGCCACCTTGGTCATCAGGGCGACATCATCGAGCACGCTGGCAATATCATCGAGCAGGGTCAACAAACTGGCTCCGGCCATATCTGGCATTCCTTCTATTGAGTGGGACACATCCGGGCTGCCCCGGTCAGGGTGATGAGGGGGTCAGGGGAGCACGGGCCCATCCGGGGATCACCCTTTGGGGCAAAAGATGGCACAGTGTAACGGGAAGCCGCCACGGCGGCAGCCCCCCATGGCAGATCCCCTGCTCCGTTTTCACCTCACGGCCACCGGCCCAAGGAGTTCCCATGCAACCCTGGCAACCTCTGCTCGATTTCTGGTTTGGCGATGACGCAGACGACGCCCCCCGTGCCGCCCGTCAGGCCCCCCTCTGGTGGGGCAAGAGCAGCGAGACCGATGCCCTGCTGGCCTCACGCTTCGGCGAACTGGCGGCCCGTGCCGCAGCGGGCGAGCTCGCCCATTGGGAGGGCGATCCCGCAGGGCGCCTGGCCCTCATCCTGCTGCTGGACCAGCTGCCGCGAAACCTTCACCGCCACACCCCCGCCGCCTTCGCCCAGGACGACAAGGCCAGGGCGCTGTGCCTCAAGGGGCTCACCCTCGGGGTCGACAAGGGGCTCTCGCCGCTGGCCCGGGTCTTCTTCTATCTGCCCCTCGAGCACGCGGAGTCCAGAGAGCAGCAGGCCAGAAGCGTCGCCCTGTTCGAGGCGCTGGCCGACGAGCAGGTCACAGGCCCGGCCCGGGCCACCTTCGAAGGCTTTGCCGACTTTGCCCGGCGCCACCAGGTGATCGTCGATCGCTTTGGCCGCTTCCCCCACCGCAACGCCATCCTGGGCAGGGCGAGCACGGAGGAAGAGGCCGCCTTCCTGCAACAGCCCGGTTCGGGGTTCTGACATAAAAAAATCCCCGCCATGGGCATGGCGGGGAGAGAACAACCGATCCGCGCATCACTGGATGCGATAGCGGGAGATCTGCTGGTGGATATTCTCCGTGGTCACGTTCAGCTCCTCTGCGGCGGCGGAGGTCTCCTCCGCCGTGCTGCTGGTCTGCTGCACCACCTGGGCTATCTGCTCGACCTGGAGGGCGATGGATTCCGCCGCCGAGGTCTGCTCGCGGATGGCCAGGGTGATCTCGCCGACCTGATCCATGACGCGATGGGAGGCCTGGCGGATCTGGGTGATGATGGCCCCGCTTTCCGTCGCCATGGCCACCCCTTGCGCCACCTTCTCCTCCACCAGGACCATTCTGGCCACCGTGGCCTCGGACCCTTGCTGGATAGCCTCCACCGTCCTTGAGATCTCCTGGGTCGACTGGGCAGTCCGCTCCGCCAGCTTGCGCACCTCGTCGGCGACCACCGCAAAGCCGCGTCCCTGCTCACCGGCCCGCGCCGCCTCGATGGCGGCGTTGAGCGCCAGCAGGTTGGTCTGCCCCGCCACATCGTTGATGACGTTCACCACCCCACCGATGCGGGAGATCCCCTCCCCCAGCGCCGTCACATCGCGGGAGGCCTGACGAATGGCGTCGGCGATGTCGTTGATGGCGAGCACAGTGCGCTCTATGGTGGCCCCGCCGTCACTGGCGAGCTTGCCGGATTCATTGGTGATGCGGCTGGTCTCCTGGGTGCGCTGGGAGATGTCAGTGATGCTCACGCTCATCTCCTCCACTCCGGCGGCGATAAGGCTGGTGGCGTCATTGGCCTGACTCGCCGACTCCGCCATGTGCTGGGCCGCCTGGGAGAGGAACTCTGCCGTGCTCTTGATTTGCAGGCTGCCCACCGAGAACTCGGTGAAGGTCTGCTGCAAGGTGTCCAGCAGGCGGTTGACCGCCGTCAGCGTCTGGCCGATCTCGTCCTGCTGGCTCACATTGGCCCGCAGGGTGAAGTTCAGGTCGCGCTGGATCTCGGACAGGGTCGCCATGGCCAGACGGAGGGGATTGGCGACCTGCCTGAACAGCCAGAGAAAGAGCACCAGCGTGAGGGCTCCCGTGCCCACCGAGATGAACAACAGGGCCTGCATGCTGCTATCGGCATTCTGCTCGCCTCGCAGCTTGACGGCGTCACCTTGCTGGATGTTGAAGTGGACGTGCTTGTCGATGGCCTGGGAAAGCTGCTCAAACAAGGGGGCAAGCGCCTTGTCGATCGCCTCTCTGGCCTCCACATTCTTGTTCTCGCGGGACAGGCGCAGGACGTCTTCAGAGGCCTTGCCGTACTGGGCAACCAGGCGCCGATCATCGGCGACGAGCTGCCTGTCCTCCTCATTGGAGATCATCCCGCTTTCATACTGGCTCAGCAGGGCGTCCATCTTGGTGTGAAGGGATGCAATGCTCTGCTCTATCTGACTCATCTTGCCGTCGTCGGTGTTGAGCACGTGCGCCTGGATCAATGAATGCAGGGCGTAGAAGTCTGTTTCTATCTCCTTGATCGTGGAAATGCTGGGGACTGTGTTGTCTGTTACATAGCTGAGATCCGCATTGGCGGAGGAGAGTCTGCTGATACTGAACCAGCTGAGGCACCCCAGGGCCAGCATGACCAGCAGGGCAATGAGTTGAAGCCGACGAGCGATATTCATGAGTGCTTACTCCATCCATAGACTCCCTGCCAGTGTAGCCGATGCGGGCCCCGAAAATAGCGCCTAAAACATGCATTTCATTACACTTTTCAACTTCTGCTCGGCCGCGTCACACCCGCCGCCCCAACCCGGCCTTCGGGACCGCCGCCCCCCTCTGGCAGAATGGAAAAAGGAAGGCATTCGCCTTCCTTTTTTGCCCGGGGCGGCCGCACTGGCCGCCCATGTGCCCCGTGACGGGGCGCTCGCCGGTCACGCCGCCTCGGCCAGCTCCTCCTCTTTTTTCTGGTAGGCCTGGGGGGAGAGCCCCAGCAGCTCCTGCACGGTGGAGGCCACCGTGATGGAGGAGAGCGTCCCCACCAGGATGCCCGCGAACAGGGTGAAGGAGAAGCCGTAGAGGGCGTCGCCGCCGAACAGGAGCAGGGCCCCCACGGTGAAGAGGGTGGTGCCCGAGGTGATCATGGTGCGGCTGAAGGTGGCCTTGATGGCCACGTCCGAGCACTCGTGGATCCCCATACGGGTACGCGACCCCAGCAAGTCCCGCAGCCGGTCCGAGATGACGATGCTGTCGTTGAGGGAGTAGCCTATCACCGCCATCAGGCCCGCGATGACGTTGAGGTCGAACTCGATGTCAAAGAGCGCGAGCAGCCCGATGGCCACCAGACCGTCGTGCAACACCGACACCAGGATGCCGATGGCCTGGCGCCACTCGAAGCGCACCGCCAGGTAGGCGGAGATGGCGAGCGAGGCCACCAGCACCGCCAGCATCCCCTGCTGGAACAGCTCCGCGCCCACCTGGGGCCCGACGATGGTGGTGCGCAAGAGCTCCACCGGCAGGGCGAGTTGCTGCCCCAGCATGGTCGCCAGATCCTCCGCCGCCCAGGGCAGCGCGTGGGGGGGCAGCTTGATGAGCCACTCGCCGGGCACACCGGCGCCGTGCAGCTCCACCACCCCCGCCAGGGGCGCCGTCAGCAGGGCGTTGAGCTCATGGGCCTCCTTCAGGGTCTGGATGCGAAACTCCAGCAGGATCCCGCCGGTGAAATCGAGCCCGAGGGCGAGCCCTTTTGTCGCAAGGACGGCCACGCAGGCCAGGGTCAGCAGCACGGAGGCCCACAGCCCGATATAGCGCCAGCGGGTCAGCCCCATGGCCAGGATCATTCTCAGCATTGTTCTTCCCTCGACGTCAGGTGGTTCAGACTTCCCGGCAGGAAGCGGTCGGTGCGCAGGTCATACAGACTCACGGGTGCGGCGTCATGGTGATGAAGTCGGTTCATGGTCATACCCTCAGCAGCTTGGCGCGGCTGTTGCCCCACAGGGGGTTGATGATGGCGCGGGTGCCCCAGATGCCGGTCACCATGCTGGAGATGAGCCCCAGGATCAGGGTGATGGAGAAGCCCTGCAGCGGCCCGGAGCCGATGGCATAGAGCACCACGGCGCAGATGAGGGTGGTGATGTTGGCATCGAAGATGGTGCGAAACGCCGAGCGATAACCAAAGTCGATGGCGTTGGCCAAAGACCCCCCTTCCCGCAGCCGGTCCTTGATCCGCTCAAAAATCAGCACATGGGTATCCACCGCCATGCCGACGGTGAGCACCAGACCGGCGATCCCCGGCAGGGTCAGCACGGCCCCCGGCAATACCGCCAGCATGCCCACCTGCATCAGCAGGTTGGCAACCAGCGCCGTGATGGCGACCCAGCCGAACTTGCGATACCAGGCCATCATGAACAGCATCATGCCCGCCATGCCGAACGCCAGGGCGGTGAAGCCCGCCTCGATGTTCTGCAGACCCAGGGTCGGGCCTATGCTGCGCTCCTCCAGGATCTTCAGCGGCGCGGTGAGGGCCCCGGCCCGCAGCAGCATGGCGAGCTCCTGGGCCTCGGGCAGGCTGCCGATCCCGGTGATGCGGAACTGGTTGCCAAGGGCGGTCTGGATGGTGGCGACGTTGATCACCTCGCTTCGGGCGCGCAGCTTGCCTTCGGTGTTGGTCTTGTACTCGGTGAAGACGGTGGCCATGGGCTTGCCCACGTGCTGGCGGCTGAACTGGTTCATCTTGCTCCCCCCCAGGGTGTCGAGCACGATGTTGACCTGGGGCTGCCCCATCTCCCCCATGTTGGCGCGGGCATCGACGATGTGCTCGCCGCTCAGCACCGGCTGGCGGGCCAGCCCCACTGCCTGGCCGCTGCGATCCGCCATGAAGAAGCGGCTGTCGGCCTTGGCTTCATAGAAGGCCAGGGACGCGGTGGCGCCGATCACCTCTTTCGCCTGCTTGGGGTTGTGCACCCCCGGCAGCTCGATGCGGATGCCGTCCTGCCCCTGACGCACCACCGAGGCCTCGACGATGCCGAGCTCGTTGATCCGCTTTTTCAGGATCGACAGGTTCTGGGTCACGGCGTTGTTCACCAGCAAGGTGCGCTCGGCGTCGCTCAGCACCAGGGTCAGTGCATTGCCGGAGCGGCTCAGTGTCCACTGATCCTGGCGGGTACCGGCACTCTCCTTGATGATGGAGAGCCAGGCCTCCTGCCCCGCCACGTCGGGCAGGGTGACGGCCACGCTCCCCTGGGCGGTGCGCATCACGCTGGCGCCGCGCAGGTTGGCCTCGCGAAAACGGGTGCGCAGGGTATCCACCAGGTTCTTGGTCTGGTTGTCGATGACAAAATCCACGTCCACCCCGATCAGCAGCTGGGAGCCACCGCGCAGGTCCAGCCCGAGCTTGATGGGATCGGCGCCGAGCCGGCTGATCCAGGCCGGGGCGTTGGAGTAGAACTCCAGGGTCAGGGCGGCGCTGTCCAGCCCCTGCTGCTCCAGCAACTGCTTGGCCAGTTGCTGCTCCCCCTGGCTGGCGAACACCAGCGCCATCCGGCCACCCTGGGCGATCTGCTTGAGGGGGTCGATGTGGTTCTCGGCCAGCAGGGTGCGCTGCGCGTCGCTCAGGCGCGACTGGCCGTGCAGACCGAGGGAGGGCTGCTCACCGAAGAAGGTGGGCAGGGAATAGAACGCGAACGTGACCAGCATCAGCAGCAACAGGGCGTACTGCCACAGGCTCATGCGGTTCAACACGGTATGACTCTTTTTTCTCATGAAATCGGCCTCTGTCAGGCGATGGCAAGGGGCGACACCGGGGTCGCACCGTGCAAAAAAATGAAACAAGACAGCCTAGCCGTTCACTAAAAGTGAACAGCAACAGAGAGAAGATGAGGCAACAGGTGGCAAGCTGACCCCATCGGGGTCAGGCGAGGAAGCTCTGGGCGAAGCGGTACTGCAGATGCCGGCGCTGCAGGCGGCGCCTGTGAATGCCGGCGAAGTGATCGCGAAAGCTCGTCCCCGGGTAGAAGAGGGCGGCATAGAACAGCAGGCCGCACAGCAGCAGCAGGATCGCCTGCTGGGACCAGCTCATCACCAGCTCGTAGACCACGCTGCCGGGCTGATGATCGCGGCTCAGGGAGTGCTCGAGGCGCAGCAGGTGATTCTGGTGGGAGCCGACGAACTTGACGATGCCATCGTCACTGCCGCTGACGCCGTGGGCCGCCGGGCTTGCGTCGGCAGGTGCCGCCCCCTCCGCCAGCGAGTGGGCCTGCTGGGCCGAGGGCTGGAACGCGGGTACCTTGACCCCCTCCACCGAGAGGGTAGAGAACAACAGTGCGAGGGTGATGAGCAGGGTCATCGCCGCCAGTTTCACGTTGTCGGTCAGGTTCAAAAGTTAATTCCCACACAATAGAAAGGGCAAGCTACCACAGCCTGCCCCACAAGAACAAGGGCGGCAGGCCCGGGGCCCGCCGCCCTTGTGTTGTCTCACCGCGTCCTCAGCGGCTGCGGGTCATGCCCTCGAAGTCCTCGGCATAGTCCTTGAGCAGGGTGTAGAGGTGGGCCCGCTGGGAGAGATCCATGGAGTGGCTGAGATCGCTCAGCCACTGGATGGTGCGCTGGCGGGACTGGTCCGTGTAGCCGGTGAAGCGGCCATCCATCAGGCCGTCCCCCTGCTGGAGCAAGCGGGTCAGCTCCTGGCCGAAATCCGGGCTCTGGCGCTGTTTCATCAGCCGATCCAGCTCCTTGGTCCAGGCCTCCTGAAAGTCGAGCCAGGGGGCCATCATCTCGTATTGCCACTCGGCCCACTGCGTGATGAGGGGCTCCTGGGCCGGCTTCACCTTGCCAATCCAGAACACCAGGCGCTCGTTCATCTTCTCCCGAAAGCCCTTGATCATCTCGGCCTTCGACTGGGTGGCAAAATCGTGCTGGCGCTCCTGCTGGCGCTTCACCCGATCGGCCATGAAGCGAGCCACCTGCTCGTCGGTCAGGGTCTTGGCGAGGCGCACCGTGCGGGGAATGGCATTCTCCAGAGTACGGGTCAGGCTCGCCTGGGTTCTGTCCAGATGCAGGGTCACCTGGGCCGGGCTCATGGGGCTGGCCACCGCCTTGGCCAGGGCGTCGAGATCCCGGGCATAGATGGGCAGCTCATGCTGCCGGTGCCAGGCCATCAGCCCCTTCACCTCCTGGTCCAGCAGCTTCTTCTGGCTGCGGTCCAGGGAGAAGTAGTCGTCCAGTTGCCAGACGATGGCCGAGTCGAGCCAGTAGTAGATCACCCGGGTGGCGCAACCCGTCAGCAGCAGGCAGAGCAGCAGCAGGCTCCAGCTACGCGGTTGACGCCATGAGAATGTGGTCACCATGCATGCCTCCCATTCATTGAATACACGCGTCGCGCGGGCCGTTGCCTGGCATCACTCCAGGCGCTGGCGGTTGATATCGATCAGGGCCTGATATTCGGGCCCGGGTTGCTGTTCGGCCATCAGCAGCGCCCACAGCAGGCCGATGTAATCGACCCAGGGCAGGAAGGCATCGGCCTGAAATCCCCGGTGCCCCAGCCCCGTCGGTGCCCCGTCCATGGCTTCAAGATAGCAGCTCTCCAACTGGCACCGCTGCTCTTCGCTCCAGCCGTGGGTGCGCTGGATGCTGGCGACCTCGAACCCAGGATGACCGGCGGCACCGTACTCCCAGTCGATGACCCAGGGCCGCGCCCCCAACAAGTTAGCCGGATTGAGATCGTGATGGCAAGGGAGCCAGCAGTCGTCCGGCTCCCGGCTCGCGAGCAGGGCCCGCTCCAGCGCGGGCAGCCAGGGAGGGATATGGGCCAGACGCTGCCGATAACCGCCGCTGTGGGCCCGCACCGCCATCACCACGGTCGGCACCGGCAGGCGGTGCAGCCGTACCAGCACCTCCGCCATCAGGCGGGGTTGCGCGGCGAGAGGCGGCGCCTGCTCGGCCCAGTTGGGTTCGTCGCACCACGCCAGCAGCATCAGGCCGGTGGCGGGATCGCCGTGATGACAGGGCAACGCCAGCCCCTGCCCCACCGCCCCCTGGTAGAGCTGCCACTCGGTGGCCCGGTCGATGCCAAGGCGCACCGGATCCGGATGACCGCGGCGCAGGAAGGCCTGCTCGCCAGTGGGGAGGCAAAGCCGGTAGTTGCCGTTGGTCAGGCCCTGACCCAGCGGCTCAAGGCGCCCCTGATCCCAAGGCGCCGGCAGGCTGGCGAGGAGCGCCAGCTCCGCCAGATCCCCCTGCCCCCGCGGGTCCTCACCAGCCAAAGGTGGACTTCTTGGCCTGTTTGCGGATCTCTTTCTGATCGGCCCACAGCAGTTCGCCGTTCTCCACATCCATCAGGTTCATGGTCATCTGGTAGTAGACGTCCTTCACCTTGCCGTTGTCCTTGACGATGCTGGCGAGGTTGCCATAGACCATGTAGCGGGCACCGGTCTGCTTGCCGAGCCGCACCATGGTGGCGGGATCCACCATGCCGCTGCCCTGCTGGTATTCGAGCTGCTGCTTGACCGCCGCCACCTTGCTCATGTCCACGAAGCGGAACTTGCCCGAGCGCAGCAGCTTGGTGCGGATAGTGTCGGTGATGGCCTCGGTGTCGATGTGCTCCGAGGTCTTGTTGCGGATGGAGTCCATGAACATCACCGGGCGGCCCCCGGCGGTGATCTCGCTGGTGGCCGGGGACGCCAGCATGGAATCCGCCATCTTGTCGGCGATGGCCTGCAAGTCGGAGGAGCCGTAATCGACGGTCACCGTCTCGGTCTCGGTGGGATCGCCATAGCTGACGGTGGTGCTGGAACAGCCGCCCAGCAGCAGGGCGCTGGTCAGGATCAGCAGGGCATGATTCATTTTCATCAGTAGGATTCCTCCATCACTTCGCGAACGTAAATCCGGTAACCCCGTGCAGCCGGGCTCGGCGCCAGGGCGGACAGGGTGCGGGTCTGGTAGCCATGCAGCTTGAGGGGGGTCCAGCCGCGGCCATCGCTGGCCACCTCCTGCCCCGCGTCGTCATACCAGTAGAAGAGATATTGCAGCGTGTTGTCACCACGCTGGGTGCTGGCCGCCGCCACGTTGACCTGCAACAGGCCGTTCTGCTGGCGCCGGCTGAGTTCGGTCAGGGTGACGTTGACGTTTTGATGCTGCTCGGCCACCGCCGCCGCACCGGCCGCGCCATAGAGCGCCACGCCGGAAGTATTGGTGGCACAGCCCGTCAGCAGCAGAACCAGGCCCAGGGCCAACCCTTGTGCTTTCATCTTGTTCTCCTTGCCGGTGGCCGTCGGCCTGACCGGTCATTCATCTGAGTTGCCATATGCGGTTCCCCCTAGAGGGGCATCACCCGGGTCGTGAGCCCGCTCCCCAGGCGCTGTACCCACACCAGGGTGGTGCGCCCGGCGTGGACGCTGAGTGGCAGGGTACGCATGGCGCTGCCCGCCCCCAGGGTCAGGGTGACGTTCCCGGCCGGGACCATCCCCTGCCAGCTCGAGGCCTTTGCGGGCAGCGTCAGCCAGCTGCGGGTATCCGCCCGCTCCGAGAGGGTGTTGAAGATCCCCACCAGGATGTTGCCCACATCCCCCCCCTCCTTGGCGGCGGTGCGCCGTACCTGCTCCTTGGCCACCAGCCGCAGGGCCTGCCGGGTCAGCATGCCGGGCAGCCGCTCCTGCAGATCCTTGGCCGCCAGCGCCTCCAGCCTCACCAGCTCGCTGGTCTGTGCCACCCCCTTGCCCACCGACAGGGTAAGCGGGGCGCCGTCGCTGGCCCGATTGTCGTAATAGGGCACCGCCACGGTAAAGGTACGAAAATCGCCGCTGGAGGTGGAGATGGGCAGCGGCAGGAAGAGCTCCCGGCGCGCCGGGATGAGGCCATCTTCAAACAGCACCACCAGCTGGCCCTGATCCTTGGCCAAGGGCGGCGCCTTGCGGCCCATCCGTTGCTCGGTCTCCTTGAGCTCCTCGGGAGAGCCGCGAAGCCGGGCCAGGCGCAGCAGGGCATCCTGCAGGCTCTGGTTGTCCGGCGCTATCTGATAGCCGCGCTGGTAATCGACCCAGGCGTCGTTGAGATCCCCGGCCGCCTCGTAGAGCACGCCGGAGAAATAGAAGGTGTAGGCGTTCTGGAAACCGTTTTTCACCTGGCCTATCAGGCGATCGAGCTCGGGGGCGCCGCGCGACATCAGCTGGCGCATCTCCCCGGCTTCGTCCTCCTGCTCCCCCTCCTGCGCGGCCTTGCGCACCTCGTCGGCCCGCCGTTTAAGGGCCTGCTCCTGCACCTGGTTGGCACGGCGCACCTCTACCAGGGCGCCGTCGGCATCCCCGCGCTGCAAGTAGTTGAGCGCCAGATAGTGGTGCAGCATGGTGCGCTCGTAATCGGGCGCCTGGTAAGCCAGGGTCTGATCGTTGGTGAGCAGGCTGCCCGCCTGGGCCAGTCCCTGGCTCAGGCGGTACTCGGCCTGACTGTCTTCCCACGCAAGCCGGCTGTCGGCGGCGGCAAAGGCCTGCTTGCTGGGGCCGTCCTGACCCGCTAGCCAGGCGATGCGCCCCTTCTCCAGCTGGTCGAGCACGAAGGTGTCGTCCCCCGGGGTCGATTCGCGCACCTCGAGCAGGGCCTCGGCGGCATGGCCCAGCAGCAGCTGGTTGCGCAGGGGCACCATCTGATCCGAGTAGGAGACGAACATGTCTTTCCACTGGGAGGCACAGCCCCCCAGCAGCAGACCGGCCAACAGCAGGCCGGTCGACGGGACGAGGCGCATCACAGGCTCAGCAGGGGTCCCAGGGGCTCGCCACCGACCAGGTGCAGGTGGATGTGATAGACCTCCTGCCCGCCGTGACGGTTGCAGTTCATGATGAGGCGGTAGCCGTCCTCGGCGATGCCCGCGTCGCTGGCGAGCTTGCGGGCCACGGTGAACATCCGGCCCAGCGCCAGCTCGTGATCCGGCTCCACGTCGTTGACGGTGGGGATGAGCACGTTGGGAATGATCAGGATATGGGTCTTGGCCTTGGGCTGGATGTCGCGAAACGCGGTCACCAGATCGTCTTGATAAAGGATGTCGGCGGGGATCTCCTTGCGGATGATTTTGCTGAAAATGGTTTCTTGCGCCATGGGTAACTCCTTTATAGGAAAAAGAAAATTCAATACAAAGCTCAAGCGGCTCCCAAACAGGCCGCCGCAATGCGCCAAGTGTGACACAAGCCGACATTTGGCACAGCCGTTGTCCCAATCGCTTCAGTTATTGTGAAGAATACCGATAGCGAGGAGACGTCCCGCGAACCACAACGGCATCCCCTTCGGGGCATGCAGGGTATCAAAGGGACGGGGTACTCAGGCAAGGGACTTTTGCACAGACAGCGGGACAATAATGAAACAAACAATGTCAGACCTCTCGATCCTACAGAGAGTCTATCTGGGCTTTGCCATCCTGGTCGCCGTCATGGTCGCCAGTGCGGTACTGACCTTTCGCGGCCAGAGCGAACTCAGCGGCGCCCTGGATCAGGTGACCCAGGAGTCCATGCCGCTGGTACTCGCCAGCAGCCAGACCCAGATAAGCCTGCTCAGCGCCAACAAATGGCTCACCGACGTGCTGACCGAGCAGGATCTCAAGCAACTGCCTGCGGAAGTGGCCGAGTTGCAACAGGCCAAGGGCCAGGTCGACAAGATGGTCGCCAGCCTCAAGCAGCAGGTGGCGGTTCATCCCCAGTTGCAGGCGGACATGACTGCACTCGTCAAGCTGGTGGATGACTACCTGCAACTGACCCAGACCCTGCCCGGCGAACACGAGGCCCTGCTCACCCGGCTGCACAAGGTCAATCAGGCCAAGGGCCAGTTCCAGGTCAGCCTGCCCCAGTTCAAGAAGAACCTGGGGGACATGATGGTCACCATCGACGACAGCTTCATCAAGATGCTCTCCGAGACCCTGACCACCAAGCTCTCCGCCATCGAGCTCTCCACCATGGATGCCCTCAACCAGAGCATCCCCGCCCCCATCGAGGCGGCGCTCAAGCGCAACAAGATGCAGATCGAGGGCTTCAACAGCACCATCAAGGATCTCCAGGGAGAGCTCAAGGATTTCGACAACAACATGGGCCACTACGTCCATGGCTTCGTGCGTGACACCACGGGCAATGACGGCGTGCTCTCCCAATACCTGGCCCTGATGAAGCAGCAGCAGGCCATGCGCGAGCAGAGCAAGCAGGCGAGCCAGCTCATCCTCAGCATCCAGAACAAGCTGGAGGGGATCACCGCCCAGAGCCAGCAGCTGATGAACGCCAGCATCCAGGCCTCCGATCGGGTGCAGACCCAGAGTACCCTGACCCAGGGGGTCAGCATCGCCATCGCCATCTTCGTCGCCATCCTGGTGGCCTTCACCCTGGGCAAGGCCATCCGCCGCCCCCTGAAAGAGCTGCTGCGGGTGCTGACCGAAGTGACCCAGGGTGACATGACCCAGCGGGTCGGCTTCAAGAGCCAGAACGAATTCGGCCAGCTCGCCAGCCAGATCAACCTGTTGATCCACCAGATGGGGGATGTGCTAAAGCAGCTCTCCCAGGCTTCGACCCAGCTCAACAGCGCCGCCCACGACAACCGCCACACCACCGAATCGGTGCGGGCGGATCTGGAGAAACAGCGTCAGGAGACCGCCTCGGTCGCCGCCGCCATGACCCAGATGGAGGCCTCGGTGCGGGAGGTGGCCCAGGCCGCCAACCAGACCCTGGAGCGGGTGCAGGATGTGGAGAAGGCCTCCGAGATGGGGCGCAAGGTAATGGCAGGCAACATCACCACCACCCATCAGCTCGCGGGCAAGCTGCAGCAGACCGGCAAGGTGATTGGCGACGTGAGCGCCATGAGCGGCCAGATTGGCAACATCCTCGACGTCATCCGCGGCATCGCCGAGCAGACCAACCTGCTGGCCCTCAACGCCGCCATCGAGGCGGCCCGCGCCGGCGATCAGGGACGCGGGTTTGCGGTGGTGGCCGACGAGGTGCGCAACCTGGCTGGCCGCACCGCCCAGTCCACCAGCGAAATCCAGACCATGATCGAGAACCTGCAGCAAGGCGTCGCCCGGGCAGTCAACGTGATGCAGGAGTGCTCCCGCGAGATGGACAGCTGCGTGGATCAGAGCTCCCAGGCCAACAACGCCATGGAAGAGGTACAGGGCATCGTGGTGCTCATCAGCGACATGTCGAGCCAGATAGCCTCCGCCGCCGAGCAGCAGCAGGCCACCAGCGCCGACATCGCCACCAACCTCAACCGCATCTCCGACATCTCGGATCTCAACTATCAGGGCATAGAGCGGGTCGCCGAGACCAGCCAGCAGCTCGACTCCCTTGCCGAGCAGCAGGAGGGGCTGGTCCAGCGCTTCCGCCTCAGTGCCTGATGGCCACGACCCGATACGACAAGGCCCCGCATTGGCGGGGCCTTTTCATGGCAGCGAAGAACCTGGCTCAGGCGTAGGCGATGGCGCCCTTGCCGACCCCTTCATAGGCGACAATCTTGACGAACTTGTCCCCTACCTGCTTCTTCACCTCGCGGGCGATGTAATGGGCCAGCAGCTCGATGGTGGTATCGGTGTCGATCATCTCCACCTCCGCCGCCGGCATGGCGAGCTGGAACAACCCCTGGGGCGCCACATACTTGAAGCCGATGTAGTGAGCGTCCCCTTCTTTCAGTGACGCCTCGGCCCGCTCGCTCAGGGCGAGTTCGCCAAGGGCCACCCTGTCCTCTTCGGTGCCCAGGTAGATGTCGGCCCAGCGCTCGGCCCAGTTGAACTCCAGCTCCTCGTCACGCTCTCCATCCACCAGGATCTCGACGGGAGAGCGGTGGCCGTGGGCGATGCGCTGGCAGTTGCCGTCGTGCTTCTTGAGGCCGTGGCTGTAGTGGTAGAAGGCGCCCTCGATGCGCTCCGAGCGCAACGTCAGGGAGAGATCCTTGATGTTGCCGGGCAGACGCTTGGCCAGTACCCCCAGCAGATAGCGGGTCACCGACTCTTTATCCACCTGGGGGGCGGGAATGAAGGCAAACCCTTGGGTCGGGCAGCGCAGGTGGATGGCGCGACCCGGACGCAGCAGATCCACGGTGCTCTCGTCGTTCTCCAGCGCGTGGACATGGACCAGGGGACATTCCGTCGGCACCAGCAGCTTGTGATCCACCTCTTCATCGATGATCGACTTGATGAGCTTCTTCACCCGACCGAAGTCCAGCAACATGCTCATCTCGTTGAGCTCGCCACTCATCTCGATGTCCACCAGCCAGCTCTCGCCCACCATGCCGCGGCGCTCGCATAAATAGCTGGAATCGATCACAGTCAAATCTCTAACAAATAACTTCATTACTCAGGCCTTGCTACAGAGAAAGTGCAGTTTGCGATATTATGACCCCGGATTATCGGCAAAGGAACTGGAACCCCCCATGAACAAATTGCTTATCAAGAATGCCACCCTGGTCAACGAAGGCCGCATCTATGCCTCCGACGTCCTGATCGAGGGTGAGCGGATCGCCCGCGTCGCCCCGGACATCAGTGCCCCCGATGCCGTGGTGATCGATGCAACGGGCCGTCATCTCATCCCCGGGATGATCGATGATCAGGTCCACTTCCGGGAACCCGGCCTGACCCACAAGGGAACCATCGCCAGTGAATCCCGGGCCGCCGTGGCCGGTGGCACCACCAGCTTCATGGAAATGCCCAACGTCAATCCCCAGACCACCACCATCGAAGCCCTCGAAGCCAAATACCAGATCGCCGCCAACTCCGCCGCCGCCAACTACAGCTTCTACCTGGGTGCCACCAACGACAACCTGGAAGAGATCAAGAAGCTCGATCCCAAGCAGTCCTGCGGCATCAAGATCTTCATGGGGGCCTCCACCGGCAACATGCTGGTGGACAACCAGGAGACCCTGGCAGCCATCTTCCGCGAGAGCCCGGTGATGATCGTCACCCACTGCGAGGACACCCCGTCCATCAAGGTGCTGGAAGACGAAGCTCGCGCCAAGTGGGGCGAAGACGTGCCCATGCGCGAGCACGGCCGCATCCGCAGCGCGGACGCCTGCTACAAATCCTCCAGCATGGCGGTCTCCCTGGCCAAGCAGTACGGCGCCAAGCTGCACGTGCTGCACCTGACCACGGCGAAAGAGCTCTCACTCTTTACCGCCACCCCGGATCTGAAGGATCTCAAGGACAAGAACATCACCGCCGAAGTGTGCGTCCACCACCTCTTCTTCAACGAGGCGGACTACGACACCCTGGGCAGCCAGATCAAGTGCAACCCGGCGGTGAAGAGCGCTGCCGACCAGCACGCCCTGCTGGATGCGGTACGCAACGACGTGCTCGACATCATCGCCACCGACCACGCTCCCCACACCTGGGAAGAGAAGCAGAACAGCTACTTCAAGGCGCCCTCCGGCGTGCCCCTGGTGCAGCACTCCCTGCAGGCGCTGCTGGAGCTCTACCACAACGGCGTCTTCTCGCTGGAAACCATCGTCAAGAAGACCTCCCACGCGGTGGCCGAGCGCTTCCAGGTGCAGGATCGCGGCTACATCCGGGAAGGTTACTTCGCCGACCTGGTGCTGCTGGATCTCGGCAAGCCCTACGTGGTCACCGACAGCAACCTGCTCTACCTGTGCGGCTGGTCCCCGTTCAACGGCTACCGCTTCCAGAGCACCATCGAGATGACCCTGGTGAACGGACAAATAGCCTGGCAGAACGGCCAAGTCACCGACAAGGTATTGGGCAAGCGACTCACCTTCAACCGCTGATCTGGATGATGACCGCTTCCAGCGCGCCCTGCTTGAGATGACCCTGGTCAACGGGCAAATAGCCTGGCAGAACGGCCAAGTCACCGACAAGGTATTGGGCAAGCGTCTCACCTTCAACCGCTGATCTCGGCTTGAGAGCATCACGCCAAACGGCCACCTCCGGGTGGCCGTTTTTCCTGCAAGACAGCGGTGAGGTGCCGACAAAATGCACCACTGGTCGCACTTTGATCCGAAGTTGCTCGCAAAGCAGGCAAACGATCTCGAACCTGAATTTCCCCTGTTGACAGGGTCGGGGCATCTCCATAAACTCCCTCCCCGTCAGCCGAGCTGACTCCGTCGGTGTGTAGCGCAGCCAGGTAGCGCATCTGCATGGGGTGTAGAGGGTCGGAGGTTCGAATCCTCTCACACCGACCAAATTCCCCGAGAAAGGCCTTGTCAGACGACAAGGCCTTTTCTTTTATGGTCTTCCACCGCGATTGTCTCTCCGATCCCTTTGTGCTGTAGTAAAACCCCCTTTGCCAAGCGGCCCGCATCATGTTGCCTTCCCTTCGTACTTTCTGCACCCTTGCCCTCAGCGCCCTGCTGGTCGGCCAGCTCGCGGGCTGCGCCACCGCCTATGACAGTGAAAAATCGTTCTGGAATGGCCAGACCGGTTTTTCACAGACCCAGCTTGGCCCGGCCCGCTGGCAACTGGAGTTTGTGGGAAACGATCTGGTGGACAGGGAAACGGCGCGCAAATACGTGCTCAAGCGGGCCGGTGAGGTGGCACTGGCAAAGGGATACCCCTGGATTCGGGTCGAGACGCTGACCCTGTCGCGGGATGCCGTCAGGGTCACCCCGACCCGCCCCCAATTCGGGTTCGACGAGTACGAGCCAGACACCTTCATGGACGACATGCAGGTGGAACATCGCACCTCGGCCCTGCTCGTCTTCACCCTGGAGGCCAGCCCCCGGGACGCACAGAGCATGGAAGCCGTTTATCTCGCAAAAATTAAAATAAACAGCGATTAATACAAATAAATCACAAGATGCATATCAAATGCAGCTAACAATAGCGCAAAACTCCGAAACAAGTCACTGGATTTCCCCTTCGCGATTAGGCATGCTCCAGCACACCGGCTGTCTGGATTCCACCGCCCGGATCACAAAAAAGGACTGAGGCGGCCCCTCGCCGCCTGCACAGGCATTGCACCTATCGAAACCGGAACTCCCCCATGAAAATGAACAAGTTGACCGTTGCCATCCTCATTGCGATGTTGCTTGGCATCGTGACCGGGCAGGGTTATCGCCTGCTCGCGCCCGCACAGGCCGCAGGCTTTGCCGATGACATCACCCTGCTGACCGACATCTTCCTGCGCCTCATCAAGATGATCATCGCCCCCCTGGTGTTCACCACGCTCGTGGTCGGCATCGCCAAGATGGGTGACACCCGCACCGTGGGCCGCATCGGCGTCAAGACCCTGGGCTGGTTCATGCTCGCCTCCCTGATGTCTCTGACCCTGGGGCTGGTCATGGTCCACCTGATGCAACCTGGGGTGGGGCTCTCCCTCTCCCTGCCCGATGACGGCGCCAGCTCCGGCGTGCTTGCCACCGCCATCTCCCTCAAGGATTTCGTGACCCACGCCATCCCGAAAAGCGTGGTCGAGGCGATGGCCACCAACGAGATCCTGCAGATCGTGGTCTTCTCCCTCTTCTTCGGGCTGGCCGCCGCCGCCCTGGGGGACGACGCCAAGCCCGTGGTCAAGCTGATGGCCAGCGGCGCCGAGATCATGCTCAAGGTGACCGGCTACGTGATGAACTTCGCCCCGTTCGCGGTGTTTGGCGCCATCGCCGCCATGGTCGCCAAGGAGGGGCTCGGCATCCTCGCTACCTATGGCACCTTCATGGCCCAGTTCTATCTGGCGCTCGGCTGCCTATGGCTGCTGCTCATCGCCATGGGCAGCCTCTTCATCCGCCGCCGCATCCTGACACTGCTCGCCCTCATCCGCGAGCCCATCCTGCTGGCCTTCTCCACCGCCAGCTCCGAGGCCGCCTACCCCAAGACCCTGGACAGGCTGGAGAAATTTGGCTGTGACAAGCGCATCGCCAGCTTCGTGCTCCCCATGGGCTACTCCTTCAACCTGGACGGTTCCATGATGTACTGCACCTTCGCGGTGATGTTCATCGCCCAGGCCTATGGCATCGAGCTCTCCACGGCCCAGCAGATCACCATGCTGCTGCTGCTGATGGTCACCTCCAAGGGAATGGCCGGGGTGCCCCGCGCCTCCCTGGTGGTGATTGCCGCCACCCTCAACCAGTTCCACATCCCGGAAGCGGGCATCCTGCTGCTGCTCGGTATCGACCACTTCCTCGACATGGGGCGCTCCGCCACCAACGTGCTGGGCAACGCCATCGCCGCGAGCGTGGTGGCCAAGAGCGAAGACAGCCTGGGGGAGACCGCCCCCCTCGGCGAGGTGGACACCGCCAAGGCGTGATCCCCCCTGACCCCCATGACAACGGCCCGCTTCTGCGGGCCGTTGTCATATGCCTGATGGGGCACGCCGCGCCTCAGCACCAGCGCCTGACCTGTCGGCAATAGTCGTCATAGGCATCGCCGAATTGTCGCCGCAGCGCCTGCTCCTCCGCCAGGATCTGGAAGCGGGTAAGCCAGCCCCAGAGCAGCAGCGGCCCGAGCCACACTGCCATGCCTCCCAGATAGCACGCCAGCGCCAGGGTCCAGCAGAGCAGCCCCAGGTACATGGGATTGCGGCTGATGCGATAGACGCCCCGGGTCACCAGCACCCGGCTGCTCTCCAGCCGCTGGGGGTGCACAGTGGTGCGCTGCTGCCAGAAATGCAGAAGCGCACCGCCCCCCAGCAGGGCTCCCGCCAGCCACAGCGTGGCGACCAGCACCAGCCACAGGGGCGCCGCCCTCCCCTCACCCCGCCCCAGCCACATGGCGAGCACGATGACGACGAACAGCAGCAACGGTGGAATCCGCAACGTCAGCTTCATATTTTCTTCCTGCAACACGTGCCACGATTGACGCCGTTGAGATACACTCCCAGAGTCGGCATCTGGATAAAAAGTGAAATATATCATTAGCATAGCAACATGCTATGACCAGCCCTGCCGCAGCTCGCCTCAGCGATGAGCCCAGCCTCAACTCAAGACAATAAGAAAGGACTTGCCCCATGCACAAGAAAACACTGCTCGCGACCCTGATTTTTGGCCTGCTGGCCGGCCAGGCGGTCGCCGCCCCCTATCTGCCGCTCGCCGACGACCACCGCAACGGTCAGGAACAGACCGCCGCCAACGCCTGGCTGGAAGTGGATCTCGGTGCCTTCGAGCACAACATCCAGACCCTGAAGAATCGCCTCGGTGACAAGGGCCCGCAGATCTGCGCCATCATGAAGGCGGACGCCTACGGTCACGGCATCGACCTGCTGGTCCCTTCCGTGGTCAAGGCAGGCATCCCTTGCATCGGCATCGCCAGCAACGAAGAAGCACGTGTTGCTCGCGAGAAGGGCTTCGAAGGTCGCCTGATGCGGGTGCGGGCCGCCACCCCGGATGAAGTGGAGCAGGCCCTGCCCTACAAGCTGGAGGAGCTCATCGGCAGCCTGGAGAGCGCCAAGGGGATCGCCGGCATCGCCCAGCGCCATCACACCAACATCCCGGTGCACATCGGCCTGAACTCCGCCGGCATGAGCCGCAACGGCATCGATCTGCGCCAGGACGATGCCAAGGCCGATGCCCTGGCCATGCTCAAGCTCAAGGGGATCACCCCGGTCGGCATCATGACCCACTTCCCGGTGGAGGAGAAAGAGGACGTCAAGCTGGGGCTGGCCCAGTTCAAGCTGGACTACCAGTGGCTCATCGACGCCGGCAAGCTGGATCGCAGCAAGCTCACCATCCACGCCGCCAACTCCTTCGCCACCCTGGAAGTGCCGGAAGCCTACTTTGACATGGTGCGCCCTGGCGGTATCATCTATGGCGACACCATTCCCTCCTACACCGAGTACAAGAAGGTGATGGCGTTCAAGACCCAGGTCGCCTCCGTCAACCACTACCCGGCGGGCAACACCGTCGGCTATGACCGCACCTTCACCCTCAAGCGCGACTCCCTGCTGGCCAACCTGCCGATGGGCTACTCCGACGGCTACCGCCGCGCCATGAGCAACAAGGCCTATGTGCTGATCCATGGCCAGAAGGCCCCCGTCGTGGGCAAGACTTCCATGAACACCACCATGGTGGACGTCACCGACATCAAGGGGATCAAACCCGGTGACGAGGTGGTCCTGTTCGGACGCCAGGGTGATGCCGAGGTGAAACAATCTGATCTGGAGGAGTACAACGGTGCCCTCTTGGCGGACATGTACACCGTCTGGGGCTACACCAACCCCAAGAAGATCAAGCGCTAAGCAAATTGCTGACATGAAAAAGGGCCCCCTATGGAGCCCTTTTTTTTACTGCGCCGTTCACGCCGTCTTTTTGCGGGTCATCAGCAGACTCAGTCCCATGGAGGCCAGCAGGATCAGCGCCACCACGCCAAGGGCGATGCCGGTCGGTATCTTGAAGATATCGAGCAGCAACATCTTGACCCCGATGAACATCAGGATCAGCGCCAGGCCGTATTTGAGCAGGGCGAAGCGATCGGCCACCCCGGCCAGCAGGAAGTACATGGCGCGCAGCCCCATGATGGCGAAGATGTTGGAGGTGAGCACGATGAAGGGATCCGTGGTCACCGCGAAGATGGCCGGGATACTGTCCACCGCGAAGATGAGGTCGCTCACCTCCACCAGCACCAGGATGAGCAGCAGCGGGGTCGCGTAGCGCACACCGTCACGCCAGACGAAGAACTTCTCCCCCTCCAGCGTCTCGGTCACCTTGAAGCGACGACGCATCCAGCCGAGCAGGGCATTGTTCTCGAGATCCGGCTCCTTGTCGGCCGCCCACAGCATCTTGGCACCGGTCAGCAGCAAGAAGGCCCCGAACAGGTAGAGGATCCAGTGGAACTGCTCGATGAGCCAGCTGCCCGCGAACACCATGCCCGCGCGCATCACGATGGCCCCCAGCACCCCGTAGAGCAGGACCCGGCGCTGCAGCTCCGCCGGGATGGCGAAGTAGCCGAACAGCATCAGCCAGACGAAGACGTTGTCCACCGCCAGTGCCTTTTCGATGAGGTAGCCGGTGAGAAACTCCAGCCCCTTCTGGTTCGCGATTTCGCGCCCGGCACTGTGATCCAGCCAGAGCCAGATGGCCAGGTTGAACAGGAGCGCCACGCTGACCCAGATGAGAGACCAGATGCCCGCCTCTTTCAGGGACACCTTGTGCGCCTTGCCGCCACCGACAAAGCGGATATCAATCCACAACAGGACCAGCACTATGCTGAAGAAACCGGTCCACATCCACCATTCACCCATTTTCACTTCTCCCAAAACGACAAAACCCACGGCCGGGAGGCAGTGGGTTCGCGTTTGGAGCAGATACACCTTGCCTCTCGGCAAGGTCTCACTTACAGCCGACTTGCGTCAACTGCCCGGCTGCCGGGTGCACTGCAGGATATGGGTGCACCGTAATGACGACAAACCGGCGAGAAGTTACTCCCCTTGTAAGGCGGATAGTAGCAGCGACAACCGCTGGCGCCAAGAGAGGATTTGATGGGCAGGCAAAAAAGAGGGGCGCCACCCGGGCGCCCCTGTCACGCTCCCATCCTCAGAGCGGGTCCACCTTGAGACAGGAAACCGCGTGGTCGAAGTTGCCCTCGAGCTGGGGCCGGGTCTTGGCGCACTCCGGACCTGCCACCGGGCAGCGGGTGCGAAACACGCAGCCGGAGGGCGGATTCATGGGGGATGGCAGGTCCCCTTCCAGGATCTGGATGACCTTGCTGCGCTCCAGATCCGGATCCGGGATGGGGACCGCCGACATCAGCGCCTTGGTATAGGGGTGCAGGGGATTGGCGAAGATCTCCTTGCCGGTCCCCAGCTCCACCGCGTTGCCCAGGTACATCACCAGCACCCGATCGGAGATGTGTTTGACCACTGAGAGGTCGTGGGCGATGAAGATGAGGGAGAGACCCATCTCCTTTTGCAGGGATTTGAGCAGGTTCACCACCTGAGCCTGGATGGAGACATCCAGCGCCGAGACCGGCTCGTCACAGATGATCATCTTGGGCTCGAGGATGAGCGCCCGGGCAATGCCGATGCGCTGGCACTGGCCGCCGGAGAACTCATGGGGGTAACGGTTCACCAGGTTCGGCAACAGACCCACCTTGGTCATCATGGCGCGCACCTTCTCCTTCACCTCTTCCCTTGGCAGGGTCGGGTAGAAGGTGATGAGGGGCTCGGCGATGATGTCCCCTATGGTCATGCGGGGGTTCAGGGAGGCCAGCGGATCCTGGAAGATCATCTGGATCTCCTTGCGCTTCTCCCGCAGGGCGTTCTGCTCGAGCTTGGTCAAGTCCTGCCCAAGCCACACCACCTTGCCGTCGGTGGCCGGTACCAGGCCGATGAGGGCACGGGCGAAGGTGGATTTGCCGCAACCGGACTCCCCCACTACGCCCAGGGTCTCCCCTTCGTAGAGGCGCAGGGTCACCCCGTCCACCGCCTTCAGGGCGGAGGGCTTGGCCCAGGGCCAGGCCTTGTCACTCTTGATATGGAAGTGAACCTTGAGGTCGGACACTTCCAGCAGCAGTTTCTTGTCAGTACCCATTTAGTTCACTCCCTTGATCATGGCATCCGATACCCAGTGGCACGCCCGCTCCCGACCGTCGTTGAACGGTGTCAGGATCGGCGATTGCTGGCCACAAATCTCGCTCACCCGGTGGCAACGCTCCTGGAAGGGACAGCCGGTGGGCAAACGCAGCAGGTTGGGCGGATTGCCCGGAATGGTGGGCAGCTCTTCCCCTTCGGTGTCGAGGCGGGGAATGGCGCGCAGCAAGCCTTCGGTATAGGGGTGGCTCGGGCGATAGAAGATATCGTTGACCCGGCCGTACTCCATGGTCCGGCCTGCGTACATCACCAGCACCTTGTCGCAGATGCCGGCCACGACGCCAAGATCGTGGGTGATCATGATGATGGCGGTGTTGAACTCGCGCTTGAGCTCGTTCATCAGGGTCATGATCTGGGCCTGTACCGTCACGTCCAGCGCCGTGGTCGGCTCGTCGGCGATGAGCAGCTGCGGCCGGCACAGGAGCGCCATGGCGATCATCACCCGCTGACGCATGCCGCCGGAGAACTCGTGGGGGTACATGTTCATCCGCTTGCGCGACTCGGGGATCTTCACCGCGTCCAGCATGCGCACCGACTCCTCGAAGGCGGCAGCCTTGGTCATCCCCTTGTGCAGCATCAGCACTTCCATCAGCTGATCCTTGACCTTCATGTAGGGGTTGAGCGACGTCATGGGGTCCTGGAAGATCATGGCGATCTTCTCGGAGCGGATCTTGTTGAGCTTGTGCTCCGGCAGATTCAGGATCTCGTCCCCCTGAAATTTGGCCGAGCCGGTGATGACACCGTTCTTGGCGAGTAGCCCCATGATGGCAAAGGCAGTCTGGGACTTGCCTGAGCCCGACTCCCCGACGATCCCCAGGGTTTCGCCGGCAGAAAGAGAAAAGTTGAGGTCGTTGACGGCCACCACATTGCCGTCCGGGGTCTTGAACTCGACCCGCAGATCTTTCACATCCAGTAATTTCATCTCAGTACTCCTTATCGCGCTGTCGTGATGGGGGCCTGCCCGTGGTGAACGCGGTGCGTTCCCTGAACGGGTCTGATGGCCCCTTGGCGTCTTGCCGGTCCCTGGGTATCAGCGATCCTTGGGATCCAGGGCATCACGCAGACCATCCCCGAGGAAGTTGAAGCAGAACAGGGTCACCACCATGAAACCGGCGGGGAACAGGAGTTGCCAGATGGCCACTTCCATCGACTTGGAGCCTTCATCCAGCAGGGCGCCCCAGCTGGTCATGGGCTCTTGCACGCCCAGACCCAGGAAGCTCAGGAAGGATTCGAACATGATCATCCCCGGCACCAGCAGGGTGGCGTAAACCGCCACTATGCCGAGCACGTTGGGCACGATATGACGGGTGATGATCTTCCACTTGGAGACGCCGCAGACGTGGGCCGCCTCGATGAACTCCTTGCTCTTGAGACTCAGGGTCTGGCCGCGCACGATCCGCGCCATGTCGAGCCAGCTCACCGCGCCGATGGCGAGGAAGATGAGGGCCAGATTGCGACCGAAGAAGGTCACCAGCATGATCACGAAGAACATGAAGGGGAAGGCGTTGAGGATCTCAAGCACGCGCATCATCAGGCTGTCGACGCGACCGCCGATGAAGCCGGACGCGGCGCCGTAGAGGGTGCCGATGATGACAGCCACCAGGGCCCCCATGATGCCGACCATCAGGGAGATGCGTCCGCCGAGCAAGGTACGCACGAACAGGTCGCGCCCCAGGCTGTCGGTGCCGAACCAGTGGCCGGTCTCCATGTCCGGGGCACTCTGCATGGCCCCCCAGTCCGGGTCATCGAACGTGTACTGGGACAGGTGGGGCCCCACGATCACCGCCAGACCGATGATGGTCAGGATGATGAGGCTGGTCAGGGCCGCCTTGTTGCGCAGGAAACGGCGACGGGCATCCTTCCACAGGGAGCGTCCTTCCACCACTTCCACTTTCTGGGCGAACGCCTCGACGGCTTCGCGCTTTTCAGTTGTGACTACCATGATGAACTCCCGGCTTAGTAACGGATCTTGGGATCGATGACGGCATAGAGAATATCGACCACGGCGTTAAAGGTGATGGTGAGGGCGCCGACCAGAATGGTCAGACCGAGCACCATGGAGTAATCACGGTTGAGGGCACCGTTGACGAACAGCTGGCCGATCCCCGGCAGGCCGAAGATGGTCTCGATGACCACGGAGCCGGTGATGATGCCCACGAAGGCCGGTCCCAGGTAGGAGACCACCGGCAGCATGGCCGGGCGCAGCGCGTGCTTGAGGATGATGTGACGCAGGGGCAGCCCCTTGGCGCGGGCGGTACGGATGAAGTTGGAGTTCATGGTCTCGATCATGCTGCCGCGCATGATGCGGGAGATGGCGGAGATGTAGTACATCATCATGCCGAACACCGGCAGTACCATGAACTGGGCGCCTCCCCCCTGCCAGCCTCCCGCCGGGAACCAGCCCAGATAGATACTGAAGAAGAGCACCAGCAGCGGTGCCAGCACGAAGCCGGGTATCACCACCCCGGCCATGGCCGACGACATCAACAGGTAGTCGATGAGGGTGTTCTGTTTCAGGGCCGCAATGGTGCCGAAGGTGACCCCCAGGGTCACTGCCAGCAGGAAGGCGACCGAGCCTATCTTGGCGGAGACAGGCAGGGCCTGGCTCACCAGATCATTGACGGTGAAGTCCTTGTATTTGAAGGAGGGCCCCAGATCCCCCTGGACCAGGTTGCCGAGGTAAGTGAGGTATTGCATGCCGATGGGCTTGTCCAGGCCATATTTGGCTTCGATGTTGGCCAGGACTTCCGGCGGCAGGGCGCGTTCGCTGGTGAAGGGGTTACCCGGGGCGAAGCGCATCATGAAGAAGGAGACGGTGATCAAGACCAGCAGAGTCGGGATCGCTTCCAGTAGACGTTTAAGGATGAATTTCAACATAGACATTTCCTGTCCTGTACTGCTTCCAAAGGGTCGCGGTTGTAATAAAGGCCCGCCGTCTGGCGGGCCCTGCTTGTTATGCGACTTGTTTCTTTACTCAGTGAGCAACGATGTACATGTCTTTGCTGTAGATGTTGTCCAGCGGGTTGGCCGGGTAGCCGCCCACGTAGGGCTTGACCATGCGGGAGGTCACGTACTGATAGATGGGGGCGATCGGCATGTCCTTGGCCAGGATCTCTTCGGCCTGGACATAGAGCTTGTTGCGCGCCTCGGCATCCACCTGGTTGCGGGACTCGCTCATCAGCTTGTCGAACGTCGGGTTGGAGTATTTGCCGTCGTTGTTGCCGTGAGTGGTCTGCATCAGATCCAGCATGGAGGAGGCTTCGTTGTAGTCCGCAATCCAGCCGGCGCGGCCCACGTCGAAGTTACCCTGCTTCTTGGTCTCCAGGTAGGTCTTCCACTCCTGGTTCACCAGGCTCACCTGCACGCCGAGCTTCTTCCACATGGAGGCGACGGCCACGGCCACCTTTTTGTGGTTGTCGTCGGTGTTGTAGAGCAGCTCGAACTTGAGCGGCTTGCCCGGGCCGTAACCGGCTTCGGTCAGCAGCTCTTTCGCCTTGGCATCGCGCTCTGCCTGGGTCAGCTTGGACCAGGCCGGCGCCACCGGCTTGAAGCCATCTACAAAGTCAGGCACGAGCGTGTAGCCCGGGGTTTCGCCCTTGCCCATCACCTTGTCGGCGATCACGTTGCGATCGATGGCATAGGAGAGGGCGGTACGCACCCGCACGTCGTCAAACGGCTTGTGCTTGAAGTTGTACTGGTAGTAGTAGGTGCCCACATAGCCGCTGACCTTTACTTCGTCCGGCAGCTCTTTCTTCATCTGCTTGAAGCGTTCGATGGGCATGTTGTAGGTCAGATCCACTTCGCCAGCCAGATAGCGGTTCAGCTCGGCGTTGGTGGACTGGATGGGCAGGTAGGTCACCTTGTTGATGACGGTCTTGCCGTTGTTCCAGTAGTTGGGGTTGCGCTCGACGTCGACGCGCTCGTTGACCACCCAGTCCTTCAGCACGTAGGCGCCGTTGGATACCATGTTGCCGGGCTGGGTCCACTTGTCACCGAACTTCTCGATCACCTTCTTCGGGACCGGATAGGTGGTGGTGTGGGAGAGCATGCTGACGAAGTAAGGCACCGCCTTCTCCAGCTGCACCTCGAAGGTATGATCGTCCACCGCCTTCACACCCAGAGTGTCGGCCGGCTTCTTGCCCGCGATGATGTCGGAGGCATTGATGATGGTCGGGATCTCCATGTACCAGGAGTAGGGAGAGGCCGTCTTGGGATCCACCGCGCGCTGGAAGGCAAAGACGAAGTCATGAGCGGTGACGGGATCCCCGTTGGACCACTTGGCATCCTTGCGCAGGTGGAACACGTAATGTTTGTTGTCCTTGGTTTCCCAGGACTCGGCGACGCCGGGCAGGGTCTCACCCTTGGGGCCGGAGGAGACGAGACCTTCGAACAGGTCACGCAATACGTTGGATTCGGGGGTACCTTCCACTTTCTGGGGATCCAGGGTGGCGGGTTCGGAACCATTGCCTTTCACCAGGGTTTGCTCGGGAGCAAGCTTGGTACCGGCGGGGACATCGGCGGCGTGAGCCAGGGTGGCGCCACCGAAAAGTGCAGTCAATAAAAGGGTATTAATAATTGTTTTTCTATGAGTCATTTCCATACTCCAACAAGAACATTCCATGCATTTGTTATCCACGAGACAAACACCTCGCTGCCCGCATAATTCCCTGACAATTCTGATAATGCAATAGATATCATCAGGAACAGGCCGCTTTCATGGTCAAAAAAACAACTTAAAACCATTTATTCAGCATTTAAATATCCCGCAGCGGTCATTTTTCGTACAAGGCAGCTCGATTCTAGGAAATGACCAACAAAAAAGAAACAATAAAAAGCCGGTCACAAGGACCGGCTCCGACAAAAACGGACCTGGCTCACACCAGACCGGGGAAGACTCCCTTGATGCCCGCCACGATGATCTCGATGCCAAGGGACATCATGATGAGACCCATGATACGGGTCACCACGTTGATGCCGGTGTTGCCCATCAGCTTGAACAGCAGGGGAGCGGCGCGGAAGATGAGCCAGGAGCAGCAGGCAAACGCCACCACCACCACGAACATGCCGGCCATCTGGGGCAGGGTCTTCTGGCTGGCATAGACGATGGAAGAGGAGATGGCACCGGGTCCGGCCATCAGCGGCAGAGCCAGGGGCACCACGGCAATGGATTCACGCGCAGCCAGTTCACCCTTCTCCTGCTTGTTGTGCTTCACCTCCCCCAGCTTGCCCTGCAGCATGGACCAGGCGATCAGGGTGATCAGCGAGCCACCGGCAATGCGAAACGATGCCAGGGAGATGCCGAAACTGTCGAGGATGAGCTGTCCCATGCACATGGAGACCATCAGGATGATCATCACGGCAATGTGGGCGGTGGTGTTGGTCTTGCGTCGCTCCTCCGGCGACATGTGGCCCGTCAGGCTCACAAAAACCGGCAACAGACCCAGCGGGTTGATGATCGCAAACAGGCCGACGAAAAATTTCAGGTATAAAGAGAAGTCTATTGCTGCCATAGGCGCCATCCAGAACCAATACGAGCCACAAGGGGCCAACCCCCAAACTGCGCGTAAATTTACACCATGGCTTTTCCCTTCTCCAATCAAATAATCTCACCCTTACCGGGGCTTTTTAGTTAGTTCCGCTAATGTATCGATAAAATTCAACATATCGGGTTGTTAAGGGAGAGAGGCCGCCATTAACATCGCCGGGTGCCATGGCAGCGCGTTATATCAACCCTCAGCCAAGAAACGATATTTTCGGCAAATGGCACCCTTGCTTCTCACCACGCCTGCTTGCCGCCCCCACCCGCTCCTGTGACCCCGATTTTTGGCCTTTCTCACCCTGGTGCGGCGCAAGCGGGGCCCGCTGTGAAGAGGTGACGCGCTCCCTGCCACCGCCAGATGTGCTGTTTCGCCAGGGCGACTGGATGAAAACAACAACCCCTTTCTCAACATAAATGAAACGTCAGGGGAGTGGACGTTCTGCCACCATCACGGCGATACCGCCTCCTCCATCCCGGTCAAGGCGAGAATTCATCGGACCCCCTTCCCTGAACAGATATTCCAAGGGCGCGTGACAGCCGCTCGTGATGCCAAGAAAGGATGACACACTCCCGTAACATAGTGGTGCGACAAGGGGTGAAACAAAATTTCTTTTGTTCTTTTGTTACATATGATCCAGATCAATCTTTTCTGACACATCCCGACCCTATAATCGAGCCAGAAAACAGTTTACTAAGGCATGTAAATACCCCGTTATGGTGATTCTTGCCTTGACAAGGTGGCTATAATTGCCGGGCATTGCCAAGGTCTTACTAAACAGTTTTCAAATCATCAGGAGATAAACATGGCAGTAACCAATTTGGCTGAACTGGATGCACTGGTTGCCCGCGTCAAAGAAGCACAGCGTCAATTCGCCAGCTTCTCGCAAGAGCAGGTAGACAAGGTCTTCCGTGCCGCCGCCCTGGCCGCCAGCAACGCCCGTATCCCCCTGGCCCAGATGGCCGTGGCTGAATCCGGTATGGGTATCATCGAAGACAAGGTTATCAAGAACCACTTCGCCTCCGAATACATCTACAACGCCTATAAAGATGAGAAGACCTGCGGCATCCTGAGCCAGGACGACGAGATGGGCACCATCACCATCGCCGAGCCGGTAGGCATCATCTGCGGTATCGTACCGACCACCAACCCGACTTCCACTGCGATCTTCAAGGCCCTCATCTCCCTGAAGACCCGCAACGCCATCATCTTCTCCCCGCACCCCCGCGCCAAGAACTCCACCAATACCGCTGCCAAGCTGGTACTGGATGCAGCCGTGGCTGCCGGTGCGCCGAAAGACATCATCGGCTGGATTGATCAACCCTCCGTCGAACTCTCCAACGCCCTGATGCGTCACGACGACATCAACCTGATCCTGGCCACCGGTGGCCCGGGCATGGTGAAGGCCGCCTACTCCTCCGGCAAACCCGCCATCGGCGTGGGTGCGGGCAACGTGCCCATCGTCATCGACGAAACCGCCGACGTGAAGCGTGCCGTCGCCTCCATCCTGATGTCCAAGACCTTCGACAACGGCGTGGTCTGTGCCTCCGAGCAGGCTGTCATCGTGGTCGACTCCATCTACAACCAGGTCAAGGAGCGTTTCGCGACCCACGCTGGCTACATCCTCTCCAAGGACGAAGCGGACAAGGTGCGTAAAGTGCTGCTGATCAACGGCGCCCTGAACGCCGACATCGTGGGCCAGCCTGCCACCAAGATCGCCGCCATGGCCGGTGTGACCGTGCCTGCCACCACCAAGATCCTCATCGGTGAAGGTCTGGAACTCTGCGCGGAAGACGAGTTCGCTCACGAAAAACTCTCCCCGACGCTGGGTATGTTCCGTGCCAAGAACTTCGAAGAAGCCGTCGAAATGGCCTGCGACATGGTCAACATCGGTGGTATCGGCCACACCTCCGGTCTCTATACCGACCAGGATCGCAATGCCGACCGCATCAAGTACTTCGGCGACAAGATGAAGACCGCCCGTATCCTCATCAACACCCCCTCCACCCAGGGTGGGATCGGTGACCTGTACAACTTCGCGCTGGCCCCGTCCCTGACCCTGGGTTGCGGCTCCTGGAGTGGTAACTCCATCTCCGAGAACGTCGGTCCCAAGCACTTGATCAACAAGAAGACAGTCGCAAAACGGGCAGAAAATATGCTGTGGCACAAACTTCCGAAATCCATCTACTTCCGTCGTGGTTCCCTGCCGATCGCCCTGGGCGACCTGGAAGGCAAGAAGCGCGCCATGGTGGTGACCGACCGCTTCCTGTTCAACAACGGCTATGCCGATGAAGTGGTTCGCCTGCTCAAGAAGCTGAACATGGAAGTGGAGATCTTCTACGAAGTGGAAGCCGACCCCACCCTGTCCGTGGTCCGCAAGGGCGCCGAGATGGCCAACTCCTTCAAGCCGGACGTGATCGTCGCCCTGGGTGGTGGTTCACCCATGGATGCCGCCAAGATCATGTGGGTCATGTACGAGCACCCGGACACTGCGTTCGAAGACCTGGCCATGCGCTTCATGGACATCCGCAAGCGTATCTACAAGTTCCCGAAAATGGGCGTGAAGGCCGAACTGGTCTGTATCACCACCACGTCCGGTACCGGCTCTGAAGTGACCCCGTTTGCGGTCGTGACCGATGACGCCACCGGCATGAAGTACCCGCTGGCCGACTACGAGCTGACCCCGAACATGGCCATCGTGGATGCCAACCTGGTGATGGGCATGCCCAAATCCCTGTGTGCCTTCGGTGGTATCGACGCCGTGACCCACGCCATGGAAGCCTATGTCTCCGTGCTGGCCAACGAATACTCCGACGGTCAGGCGCTGCAAGCCCTGAAACTGCTGAAGGACTACCTGCCCTCCAGCTACATCAACGGCGCCAACGACCCGGTTGCCCGCGAGAAGGTGCACAACGCCGCCACCATCGCCGGTATCGCGTTTGCCAACGCCTTCCTGGGTGTGTGCCACTCCATGGCCCACAAACTGGGTGCGGAGTTCCACATCCCCCACGGTCTGGCCAACGCCCTGCTGATCAGCAACGTCATCCGCTACAACGCGAACGACAACCCGACCAAGCAGACCGCGTTCTCCCAGTACGACCGTCCGCAGGCTCGCCGTCGCTACGCCGAAGTGGCTGACCACCTGGGCCTGACCGCTGCCGGTGACCGTACCGCCGCCAAGATCGAGAAGCTGCTGACCTGGCTGGACGAGCTGAAGGCTACCCTGGGGATCCCGGCGTCCATCCGCGAAGCCGGCGTGAACGAAGCGGACTTCCTGGCCAAGGTAGACCAGCTGGCCCTGGAAGCCTTCGATGACCAGTGCACCGGCGCCAACCCGCGCTACCCGCTGATCACCGAGCTGAAAGCCATCCTGATGGACACCTACTACGGCCGTCCCTTCATCGAGGAAGCCCCTGCTGCCGCCCCGGTTGCAGCCAAGGTCGACGCCAAGGTGGACAACAAGAAAAAATCCAAGGCCTGATAAACGCCACGGATGACAAGAGCCCGCGCACATGCGCGGGCTTTTTTGTTTGTCTATCTGTTTAATTTTGCTAGCTTGTTGATAGGCAAATTCGACAGAAGAGCTAGTCCATGGCGCTGATACAGGCCTCCATCGAGCAGTTGAGAGTCGGCCACTACATCCATCTTCCCACGGGATGGACGAGCCACCCTTTCATGTTCAACGCCTTCAAAATCAAGGACCAGCAGCAGCTCGACATCATCCGCCACCTCGACCTGACCCTGCTGATGGTGGATCCCGACAAGAGCGATCTGCCGGTAGAGCCCCTGCTGCGGGCCGAACCCGTTCCCTCTCTTGAGATGAGCGACACCGGGAATACCACCTCCTCTTCTGAGGGCCCCACCTTCGACGAAAAGGCGTTCAGGCGCTCCCTTCGCATCGCGGACAAGGCGTTCGGTCAATCCCTGTCAGATCTTCGCGACGCCCTTGGCGCCCTCAACCTCAAACCGGACGAAGGCCTGGCCAATACTGCGCAGATAGTGCGCAGCACCGCCGCCCGTCTGGCAGAACACCAGGGGCCGCTCGGTCTGCACCTCATCCGCAGCCAGAACACGGATACCCTGCTGCAACACAGCCTGAGCGTGGCCTTCATCGCCATGCTGGTGGCACGGGAGCTTGGCATGAATCCCGTCGAGATCGAGGAGACCGGTCTGGCGGGCCTGATCCACGACATCGGCGAGCTCAGGATCCCGAGCCAGATCATCCAGAAGCGGGGGGAGCTCAGCAAGGCGGAGCAGAATTTCCTCAACATGCACCCCCAGTACGGACTGGTGATGCTCAACCAGTTGCAGGCTTTCGAACCCAGGATCCGTGAGGTCGCCTACCTGCATCACGAACGCCTCGATGGCAGCGGTTTTCCCCTCGGGATCAAGGGCGACAAGATCCCCCCCCTCGCCCGCCTCATCGGGCTGGTGGATCACTATGACGAGCTGCTTCACCCGCGCAGCGGCCTCAACCCGCCGGGGCCCAGCCAGGTGATCGGCCAGCTCTACAAGCTCTCCCAGAAGAAGTTCGAGCAAACCCAGGTCAGGTTGCTGATAAAGGTGCTGGGGGTCTATCCACCGGGTTCCCTGGTGCGCCTGGATGACGATGCCCTGGCCCTGGTGCTCTCCACCGAGCCCAGCATGCCCCTCAGACCCAAGGTGCTGCCCTACCTCAAGGGGCAGCGGCCGGAAGGAGTGGCCATGATCGATCTGCGGGAAGATGCGCGAAGCATCGTCGCCAGCCTCAGACAGGAAGAGCTGGACGACGCGCAACGCGCTTTTTTCGGTCTGGGTCGGCGGGTCTGTTACTATTTCGCCTTCTGAGTTATCCCCAGAAGCTGGGGATAACTCATTGGACAAACCTGAATAATTGCTCAGGTCCCCTCGAAATCGTCCACCATTGGAGCTGGATAAAAAACGCCCAGCCGATGGCCGGGCGGAGCATGCCACCTCCGTGTGGCGTATCCGGTGGATACCTTCATGCTCGCATCAACAATATCAAGCGGGCATCGATTACACAAATATCAATTTAACGTGCTGATTTTATATGGTTTTATTTTTCCATTCTGGCAAACTGCCGCAGCGTTCAGCCCGCAGCCCGCATCAAGACGGGCTCAGGCTCACCCTGCGTCATGACAACGCCCGGCTCCGGCGTGGTGTTTGAGGAAGCTTTTTTATGCAACTAGTCCTCTCTCTGCTCCAGCAGATGAGCGTCAGCCTGGTCATCGCCTACCTTTTTTCCAAAAGCCCCCTGTTGCGTCCCCTGGCCAACTACTCCGTCAGGCTGCCCCACAAGGTGCTCATCTATGTCATCTTATCCTGCTTTTGCATCCTGGGAACCTATGTGGGCCTCGACATCGATGACGCCATCGCCAACACCCGGGCGGTCGGTGCCGTACTGGGGGGACTGCTGGGCGGCCCCCTGGTGGGATGCCTGGTGGGGCTGACCGGCGGCCTGCACCGCTATACTCTGGGGGGGTTCACCGATCTCGCCTGCGCCATCTCCACCACCTGCGAGGGGCTGTTGGGGGGGCTGGTGCACTGGCGGCTGATGAGGGCAGGCAGGGTCAATGACCTCTTTGCACCCAGGGTCGCCTTCTTTACCACCTTCGTGGCCGAGATCATGCAGATGGTGATCATCCTGCTGGTCGCCACCCCCTTCGACAAGTCCCTGCTGCTGGTGCGCACCATCGCCACCCCCATGATCCTCGCCAACTCCTGCGGGGCGGCGCTCTTCATCAGCATGATCCGCGACCAGCAGCGGATGTACGAAAAGTTCTCCCGGGTCTTCTCCGCCAAGGCGCTCACCATCGCCAACCGTACCGTCGGCATCATGAGCCAGGGGTTCACTCCGGAGGCCAGCGGCAAGATAGCCCATATCGTTCAGGAAGAGACCGGCGTCGGCGCCGTCGCCATCACGGACACCGACAAGATCCTCGCCTTCATCGGCACCGGAGAAGATCACCACAAGCCGGGCACCCCCATCACCTCGGCGATCACCCTGCAAGCCATCGCCCAGAACAAGGTGCTGTTCGCCGATGGCAACAGCCAGCCCTATCGTTGCAGCATCTCCCCCCAGTGCCAGCTCGGTTCCGTGCTGGTGATCCCCCTGCAGGGTGACGAGGGGGTGATCGGCACCATCAAACTCTATGAGCCCAAGAAGCGGCTCTTCCTCAAGATCAATCACACCCTGGGAGAAGGGATCGCCAACCTGTTGTCCCAGCAGCTGCTGGCAGGCCGCCTGGAGCAGCAGCAGCGCCTGCTGGTGCAATCCGAGCTCAAGCTGGTACAGGCACAGATAAACCCCCACTTCCTGTTCAACACCCTCAACACCATCAGCGCCATTACCCGCCGCGATCCGGGACGGGCACGGGAGCTGCTGCTGCACCTCTCCCGCTTCTTTCGCAACAACCTCAAGCGCCAGAGCGGCCTGACCACGCTGCGTGAGGAGCAGGAGCACTGCCTCTCCTACCTGGAGATAGAGCAGGCCCGCTTTGGCGAGCGGCTCACCGTCATCAACGAGATCCCGCCCCACCTTGCCGAGGTGCAACTGCCGAGCTTCACCCTGCAGCCCCTCATCGAGAATGCCATCAAGCACGGCATCTGCTCCCTGCTGGGAGAGGGGCGACTTCGCCTCTTCGCGAGGGAAACCCCCGAGGCGATCACCCTTTGCGTCGAAGACAACGCCGGGGCCTGGCAGCCATCCGGCCAGGGGGATGGCCTGGGGATGAGCCTGGTGGACAAGCGCCTCAAGAGCGCCTTTGGCGAGCGCTATGGCATTGACGTCCAGTGGGAGCCGGAGCAATGGACCCGGGTCTCCCTGACACTCCCACGACAACCCCGCACCACCGCCAAGGAGATGACATGATCCGCACCCTGATCGTCGATGACGAGCCCTATGCCCGCGAAGAGCTGGCAGAGCTGCTGGCCAGCGATCCCGACATCGAGATCCTGGGCATGGCGGGCAACGCCATCGAGGCGCTCGGCCTCATCCAGCAACTCAAGCCGGATGTGGTGTTTCTCGATATCCAGATGCCCAAGCTCAGCGGCATGGAGCTGGTGGCCATGCTCGATCCCCTGCCCCGCATCGTCTTTGTCACCGCGTTCGACGACTACGCCATCCAGGCGTTCGAGGAGAACGCCTTCGACTACCTGCTCAAGCCAGTGGAGCCGGCGCGCCTCGCCAAGACCCTGGCGCGGCTCAGGCAGGACATCACCCCGCAACCGGTCGGGACCCTGGCCCCGACCATCCACCATATCCCCGGATACCTGCACAACCGGGTACGGCTGCTCCCAACCTCCCAGGTGGAGTACGCCTTCTCCGATCTCGGCGGCGTCCATGTCGCCTGCCAGGGCGAGCTGTTTCACACCCAGCTCACCCTCAAGTCCCTGGAGGAGAAGACCCCGTTGCTGCGCTGCCACCGCCAGTATCTGGTAGCCCCGACCGCCATCTTCGAAATCCGGTTGCTGGAGAATCAGCTGGCGGAGATCGTGACCCCGAGCGGGGCCCGGGTACCGGTCAGCCGCCGCTACCTCAAGGAGCTCAAAGACGAGCTGGGACTGGAATAAAACGGTGCGCGATGTGCGCCGGATCACAGCGGGCAACCGCTCGGGTCGCCATGTCGCCGCTCACCCTCTTTCACCTGCCGTTAACAGAAGTCCCCACCTACACTGGCTGCGCACACCAAAAAATAACAAAGCAGGAGCGTAGCAATGATCTGGTTCTTCCTCTGTGTCGGCTTGTTGATAGCCGGCTACTTCATATACGGCAAATTCATCGAACGGATATTCGGGCCCAAACCCGAGTTGAAGACCCCCGCCATCACCATGGCGGACGGGGTGGACTATGTCCCCATGTCGGACAAGAAGGTCTACCTGGTTCAACTGCTCAACATCGCAGGCGTCGGCCCCATCTTCGGCCCCATCCTGGGTGCCCTCTATGGTCCGGTCGCCATGCTCTGGATCGTCTTTGGCTGCATCTTCGCCGGTGCGGTCCACGACTACTTCTCCGGCATGCTGTCGGTACGCGCCAGGGGCGCCTCGGTGCCGACCGTGGTCGGTGAGCACCTCGGCACCGCCGCCAAGCACTTCATGAACCTCTTTGCCGTGGTGCTCCTGATGCTGGTGGGCGTGGTCTTCGTCCTGAGCCCGGCGGGCCTGCTCGCCAACCTCACCTCCACCGATCTGGTCTACTGGATTGCGGCCATCTTCGCCTACTACATCCTCGCGACCATCGTCCCCATCGACAAGATCATCGGCCGCTTCTACCCCATCTTCGGTGCGCTGCTGGTCTTCATGTCGGTCGGCCTCATCATCGGCCTCATCGTCTCCGGCAAGGGCTTCTACAACACCGGGATGGACTTCTCCAACCTGCACCCGACGGACCTGCCGCTCTGGCCGCTGCTGTTCATCACCATCGCCTGTGGTGCCGTCTCCGGTTTCCACGCCACCCAGTCCCCGCTGATGGCGCGCTGCATGCAGAACGAGAGCTCCGGTCGCTTCATCTTCTACGGCGCCATGATAGGGGAAGGGGTCATCGCCCTCATCTGGTGCACCCTGGGTCTCTCCTTCTACGACAGCACCGAGGCACTCAACGCCACCCTGGCCAGCGGCGGCCCCTCTGCCGTGGTGCACGAAGTCTCCACCAGCCTGCTCGGTACCGTGGGCGGCATCCTGGCAATCCTCGGTGTGGTGATCCTACCCATCACCTCCGGTGACACCGCGTTTCGCAGCGCCCGCCTCATCGTGGCGGACTTCCTGAACCTGACCCAGAAGCCCATGGCCAAGCGTCTGCTCATCGCCATCCCCATGTTCATCCTTGGCTTCATCATCTCCAAAGCCGAGTTCGGGGTGATCTGGCGCTACTTCGGCTGGGCCAACCAGACCACCGCCGTCATCATGCTGTGGGCTGCAGCCGCCTACCTCATCAAGGAAGGCAAGCTGCACTGGGTATGCACCATTCCCGCCATCTTCATGACCGCAGTGGTCATCACCTACCTGGCCAACGCCCCCATCGGTTTCGGCCTCGAGATGAATGTTTCCACCATCATCGGTCTGGTGAGCACCGCCCTCATCACCCTCGCCTTCCTGGTGAAATTCAGGCCCTCCCAACTGAGAGAGGCCAAGGAGAGCTGAGGCATCAGCTTCTCTTCATGACAAGAGGCCCGGCATTGCTGCCGGGCCTCTGCTTTTTGTGGTCACTCTCTGGCGGGGGGCTCGGCGGAATCGGGCGCCCGGGCCGGCGCCTGATACCACTGCTCCCTGGCCACCAGCACAGCCTGTTCCGGCTGGGCAATGAAGTTGGGGGACATGATCTGCACCCCGAACTCGTTGAAGACATCCTGAATATGGCCATGGAGCTCCGTCTTGACCACCGCAGGGAGTTCGCTTGCCTTCATCCTCACCTGCAACTCGTACTCCACATACCAATCCTGCAGATGCAACTGCCGCACCAGGGGAGCTTCATCCTGATTGAGCCGGGTGCAGCGCCGCGCGGCCAGCTCCAGCATGGCATGTACCTGACGCCAGGGGGTGTCATAACCGATGGTCACCTTGGTCAACAGGGCCACCCCCTTCTCGCCCGCCAGCCGTGTCAGGTTCACCACCTTGCCCCCCACCACCACTGCATTGGGCAGCGTGACCTCGTGATCCTGGCGCGTCACCAGCTTGGTCGAGAGGGCATTGAGCTCGCTCACCATCCCCTCCACCTCGCCGATCTGCACCAGATCCCCTGGCCGCAGTGCGCGGGAGTAAATGAGCACCAGGCCGCTCATGGCATGGTTCATGATACCGGCCGATCCCAGTGTCACCATCAGACCGAAGAAGACGCTGATCCCCTTGAAGGCATCGGAATCCGCACCCGGCAGATAGGGGTAGGCCACGGTCAGGGCAAACAGCCAGATCACCACTGACAGCAGTCGCCGGGTGGCGCCTATGGTCTCGGCGTGCAAACCCTGCACCCGAAACTGGCCACGCTCGATGCGGTCGAAGAGGATGGCCAGCATCTTGATGAAGAAACGGGTGATGACCACGATAAGCAGCACGGTTACCAGACCGGGCATGGCGGCAATCATGCCCTCCAGCATGTCGCCACACAGGGCAAACAGGGATTCCCCAAGCTGATAGCTCCAGGCCCGGGTCTGGGGGAACAGGCCGAGCACATAGGTCAGCCAGCCATAGGTGAGCATGAAGATGAGCAGCAGCGTGATGAGGCCGAGCAAGCGGACCTCGACATTCCCGGTGACCTGGCGCCAGGAGTGGGGGACCAGCCCCTTCTGCAGCAACAGGCGGTTGGCCAGCCACTTTCTGACTCGCCGATGCCCCCGCTGCAACAGCCAGATGAGGCCGAAGAAGATCAGGCTGACCACCACCGCCAAGCCGACGGCTCTGAGCAAATAGGGGGTCGAGTGCAGCTCGAGATACTTGATGCGCACGCCGTCGAGCCGATGCAGGACACGTTCGGCCGCCTGATCCAGGGTCAGCTCGTCGAATTCATCAAGGTCCCCTTCCAGCAGCACCAGAATGCGCTTGCCATTGACCAGAAACTCCCGGCTCTCCTGGCCGTGTCGACTGCCTTTCGTCACGGCCACAGGCGTCATGAGGTCGCTTGGCTCCATCCGCTGAACTCGCTCATGGGCCAGCCGTACCCTGGCCGCCCCATCCAGGTTGCCATATTTAGCCGTCAGCATGACGATGGGTTCATGAAGCAGGACCAGGGTCTGTGCCAACTCCTGCTCATTGGGCTCCATTCTGGGTTCGGCGGTCCAGCCGAGGCGGGACCACAACAGGCAGATCAGCAACAGGCCAAGCCGCCATCCTTTGCCACTGCACCATTCGTTCATCAGGTTCACCTCTCACCTTGCCCGGGCATCCATTGCTGCTTGATTTTATCTAACCAAATCAATTTTGTGTGTTAAATGAGCAACCGATGAACCATGCCTGTACCGCCACACCAACTCTCCGATTGCAGACTTGCACCGACGGCATATGCTGTCATTATTGCCGAAGCCTCGACTCGACAATCGAAGCATTGTTAGCGACTCAGACGGGAGAAATCGATGGTACTTGACTACATTGCCCTGGGGATCCTGGTGTTTGTCGTCTTGGTCATGTTCTATGGCATTATCGTCATTCACGATATTCCATATGAAATTGCCAAGCACCGTAATCACCCCCACCAGGACGCCATTCACGTGGCAGGCTGGGTCAGCCTGTTCACCCTGCACGTGCTCTGGCCCTTCCTCTGGATCTGGGCCACGATTTATCGCCCCGATCGCGGCTGGGGCTTCTCGCAACGCCTACAACATGACGAAACAGAGATCAGCGCACTCAAAGAGGAGCTGGCCGCACTGCAGGCTCGCATGGCCACGCTCGAACAGACCGACAAATAGGTAACGCCCCATGGACCTGCTACTTATTCTCACCTATACGGCCCTCTGCATAGGTATTTTCAAGATCTTCAAGATCCCGCTCAACAAGTGGACCGTGCCGACCGCCGTGCTGGGTGGCGTCATCATCATCGGCACACTCATCATGCTGATGAACTACAACCCCCCCTATTCCGAGCTGGCTCGCAACTATTATGTCTCCACCCCGGTCGTGCCCCTGGTCAAGGGACGAGTCACCGACGTCCCGGTCAAGCCCAACCAACCGGTCAAGAAAGGGGATGTGCTGTTTCGCATCGACGCTGAGCCCTTCCAGGAGAAGGTCGCCAGCCTGACGGCGCGCCTCGCCTCCAACACCGATTTTCTGAAGGCTCTGGACGCCCGCCTGCGCTCCGCCAGCCTGGACAGGGATCGCGCCCAGGAGCTGATGCGACGGGGCATCGGCAAACAGCGCGACCTCGACGTCACCCAGGCCAACGTGGATGACATCGTCGCCCAGATAGATCAGCAAAAAGCGACCCTCAATGACCTGAGTGCCCAGCTCAACATCGCCAAGTACGATCTGGAGCAGACCGTGGTCTACGCCCCGAGTGACGGTCATGTCGTGCAACTGGCATTGCGCCCGGGCATGATTGCCGCCCCCTTCATGTTCCGCCCCGTGATGACCTTCATTCATGAAGATGCCAATGCCTATGTCGGCTGGTTCTGGCAGAACAGCATGCAGCGGCTCAAGGCGGGTGACGAGGCCGAAGTCGTGCTCGACGGCATCCCGGGTCGCATCTTCAAGGCCAAGGTGCAGTCCGTTATCCCGGCCATGGCACCGGGCAACATCCAGGCACAGGCAGGTCTTATCGATCAGACTTCGGCTCAGGTACCGGGTCGCCTGCCCATCGTGCTCGAGATCACCGATCCCGAGTGGGCAAACTACCAGGTGATCGCGGGCTCCAGCGGTCAGGCCGCCATCTATACCGAGCACTTCCACCACGTGGCCATCATGCGCAAGATCCTGATGCGCATGGGTAGCTGGCTCAACTACCTGTTCCCCTTCCACTGAGGTCCCTGACCTGCACGGGCCGGCATCTTGCCGGCCCGCTTCCTGTCAGCACGCCCCCCTCACTGCATTTTCCCTGCAAGATCCCTATAATGGCGCCACCTTGCGCCACAACCGTTCCCCATGTTCGTTCTCAGACCCTATCAAACCGACGCGGTCAACGCCGTCATCAGCCACTTTCGCAAACACCCGGATCCCGCCGTGGTGGTGCTGCCCACCGGGGCCGGCAAGAGCCTGGTGATCGCCGAGCTGGCCCGCAAGGCCCGTGGCCGGGTGCTGGTGCTAGCTCACGTCAAGGAGCTGGTGGAACAGAACCACGCCAAGTACGAGGCCTGGGGACTCCGGGCCGACATCTTCGCCGCCGGGCTGGATCGGAAGGAGGCGAGCGCCCAGGTGGTGTTTGGCTCGGTGCAGTCGGTGGCGCGCAATCTGGATGCCTTCGACGGGGCTTTTTCGCTGCTCATCATCGACGAGTGCCACCGGGTCTCGCTCGATGACGACAGCCAATACCATCAGGTGATCGAGCATCTCAAGGCCGCCAATCCGGCCCTCAAGATCCTCGGGCTCACCGCCACCCCCTATCGGCTGGGGCTGGGCTGGATCTACCGGCGCCACTACCACGGCATGGTCAAGAGCCACGGCGAGCGGCTGTTCGGTGACTGCGTGTTCGAACTGCCCCTGCGCTTCATGGTGAAAAACGGCTACCTGACCCCGCCGCGCCTGGTGGACGCCCCCATCGTCCACTACGACTTCAGCAAGCTGGTGCCGCGGGAAAACGGCCTGTTCAGCGAGGCGCAGCTCAACGGCGAGATCAAGCGACAGGAGCGGGTCACCCCCCATATCCTGAGCCAGGTGCTGGAGTATGCGGCCGACCGGCAGGGGGTGATGATCTTCGCCGCCACCGTCGAGCATGCCCGGGAAATTCATGGCCTGCTCGGTACCAGAGGCCAGCAGGCCGCCCTCGTCACCGGCGAGACACCGGGACCGGAGCGCGACGCTCTAATCAGTGCCTTCAAGGCGCGCGAGCTCAAGTTTCTGGTCAACGTAGCGGTGCTCACCACCGGTTTTGATGCCCCCCACGTCGACCTCATCGTGATGCTGCGCCCCACCGAATCGGTGTCGCTCTATCAGCAGATTGTGGGACGGGGCCTGCGCCTCTCACCCGGCAAGAGCGATTGCCTGGTGCTCGACTACGCAGGCAACAACTTCAACCTGTTTGCCCCCGAAGTGGGGGAGCCCAGGCCCCACGCCGGCACCGAGCCGGTTCAGGTGCCCTGCCCCGCCTGCGGCTTTGCCAACACCTTCTGGGGCAAGACCGACGAGGATGGCAAGGTGATCGAGCACTATGGCCGCCGCTGTCAGGGACTGTTTGAAGATGACGAGGGCAACCGCGAGGAGTGCGACTACCGCTTTCGCGCCAAGATCTGCCCCGGTTGCGGCGCTGAAAACGACATCGCCGCCCGTCGCTGCCAAAGCTGTGACCAGCTGCTGGTGGACCCTGACGACAAGCTCAAGGAAGCCCTCAATCTCAAGGACTGCATGGTGATCCGCTGCGCCGGTTTGACCCTGAGTGCCGGGCGCGGCAAGCAGGGGGAGCGGCTGGAGGTGACCTACCACGACGAGGATGGCCTGACCCTGACAGAGTACTTCCCCTTTCACTCCCGGGGTGCACAGCGCTTGTTTCAACAACGCTTTGTGCGTCATTATTGGCCCGCCCCGGGCCTGGAGCCCGAATTCACGACCCTGGCGAGCGTGATGCTCGCGGCAAACCAGTTCCGTCACCCGGATTTCGTCATCGCCCGCAAGTCGGGACGCTTCTGGCAGGTGAAGGAAAAAATATTCGATTACGAGGGGCGTTACCGGACTGCCAACGCCCCGGCCTGACCCCATGGCAGGCGATACCCGGCAGTCACCCGGTTTGATTATCGGGGCGGTTTCTGATGCCGCCCTTTCGTTCAGTTAGAGGATCCTATGCAGCGGCTGTTGATTGGTTTTTGTGCTCTCTTTTCTCTGGCGGTCCACGCCGCCCCGCTGACCCCGCCCAAGGGGGGCCAGTACGCCGTCATCGTACAGGGCAACAACGGGGTGGAATTTGCCCGTCACGCCGATGACATGATAGCCCCCGCCTCCACCATGAAGGTGCTCACCGCGCTCGCTGCACGCCTCGAACTCGGTGCCGACTTCCGCTTCGCCACCGACATCCAGGCCCAGCCCGGCGCCAAACAGGGCACCACCATCAACGGCGACATCTGGATCAACTTCGTCGGCGACCCGACCCTGTCGCGCATGGATCTGGTTGCCCTGTTCAAACAGTTGGGCGTCACCCGCATTCAGGGCAACGTCTATGTCAACACCGGTGCCTACAACGGCTATGAGCGTGGCAACGGCTGGTCCTGGGGGGATCAGACCCTCTGCTTCGCCGCTCCCGTCTCCTCGGTCATCATCGACAAGAACTGCGCCTACGGCACCATCACCGCCACCCAGATTGGCAAGCCTGCGGTGGGCAACGTGGCCACCGGCGTGCCCATCGGCATCGGCGCCGACAACGTGGAGGTGATGAGCTATGGCGACATGGCGCGTCAGTTCTGCGCTCTGGAAGTAGACATGGCCAAGGGCAACTTCTACGAGCTCAAGGGCTGCATCACCCCGAACAAGGAGCCACAAGGGCTGCGCTTTGCCATCCATGACGTGGAGGCCTGGGGCTGGGACAACATCCGCTGGGCCATGAACCGCGCCGGGATCAGCCACGACGGCCTGCTGCGGGTCACCCATCAGGCCCCTGTCGGTGCCCAGACCCTGGCGACCCACTACTCTGTCTCCCTGCCGGTGATGCTCGCCAAGATGTTGAAAAAGTCCGACAACCTCTACGCCGATACCTTCCTCAAAACCGTGGGGCGTCACTACTACAACAAGCCGGGCAGCTATCGCAGCGGCACCATGGCGGTGCGCGCCATCCTGACCAAGCACGGCATTGACCTTGGCAACGCCACCCTGGCCGACGGCTCCGGCCTCTCCGCCCACAATCTCATCAGCGCGCGCCAGATGTTGTCGGTGCTTAACTTCATCCAGAAGAACGATGCCGAGCTCGACTTCATCAAGCTGCTGCCAAGCTCCCAGGTAGACGGCACCCTGGCCTGGCGACGCAGCGTCACCGCTCCCATGATGAAGAACAAGGTGCACGCCAAGACCGGTACCATCACAGGTACCTCGAACCTCGCCGGTTTCATCGACACCGCCGGTGGCCAGCGCAAGGCCTTCGTGATGTTCCAGCGCGGTCTCTCCCAGGATCCGGCAACCCACGAGCGCTACCGCGCCAGCAAGGCGCCCTGGCCCTGGACCGTCTTCGAAAAAGGCGTGCTGGAGAGCATCTACCAGCAGCAACCCATCCAGATCGTCGAGCAGTGATAGACGGGCTGCCTTGCCGGCAAGGCGGCCCGATTCCCCGGCCTTGGGGGACGCTGGCGCCATCATCAGCAGCGGGCGCAATCGGAGATGGCGAACGGAAGCATCGCAATTTTCAGCTTTGACTGACAGGGCGCCACGGCTATGCTGTGCCCAGCCTCATCTCAATGGCCTTCTTCAACGGCTTGTTTAATGGAGAGAAAAGATGTTTGTAGAGATTTTTGGTCGTCCCGGTTGCCCCTATTGCGTGCGTGCCAAGCAGATTGCCGAGCAGCTGACCGAGGAGCGCGATGACTTCGAGTTCCGCTACGTGGATATCAACGTGGCCGGGCTGACCAAGGACGATCTCGCCGCCAAGGCGGGCAAGCCGGTCACCACTGTGCCGCAGATCTTCCTGGATGAGCAGCACATCGGCGGCTGCACCGATTTTGAGGCCTATGCCAGAGCCAATCTGGGTCTGTAAGCCCCGACACCATGAAAAAAGGCGCCTCTGGCGCCTTTTTTCATGTCGCCAAGTCTGCCTCAGGCCACCGGCGTGAAGCGGCTCACCACCTGTCCCTGATGTTCAATCCACTCCATGAACATGGCGACGGGGCGGGCATAGACCTGACCATCCTGTTCGGATTGATAGATCACCAGCTGCTCCTGGGTTTCGGTGTGCAAGGCCAGGGCCAGAACCTGGTAATAGCCCCCCTTGAAATGGCGGTAGCGACCGGTGGCGGGTGCCTGCATGAGTGAACCTCGAGAGCGGAAAGATGAGCCCCCGTGCCTGCATGCTCCCCTGGCAGACCGACGGGTCGGGGCCTTTTTTACCCCAGCCAATCGTGCCAGATGGGGGAGATATTTCAATACACTCATGTTGCTTTATGAATCTGCTCCTCATCTTTCACTGATCTACCAAAGAGAGGCAAACGATCATGCTGAATTTAACATTTCAACAACCCTGTTTCAGGGGCAAATATCAGGGATTTATTCCATAAATTAGATTGTTCTAGCATTCAATTCTGTGAAGAATAGGGGCAGAGAAATTTGATACTAAAAACAGCTTTTCTGCCAACGTGCCCCACGGGGAAGGAATCACGCTCACCATGTTCACTATCGACAAGTCGCACAAGCTCGACGATGTCTGCTATGACATCCGCGGCCCGGTGCACAAAGAAGCTCGCCGTCTCGAAGACGAAGGTCACCGCATCATCAAGCTCAACATCGGCAATCCGGCCCCGTTTGGCTTCGAAGCACCGGAGGAGATCATCAAGGATGTGATCCTCAACATGCCCCAGAGCCAGGGCTACTGCGACTCCAAGGGGCTGTTCTCGGCCCGCAAGGCGGTGATGCAGTACTACCAGCAAAAAGGGATGCGCAAGGTCGACATCGATGACATCTACATCGGCAACGGCGCCAGCGAGCTCATCGTGATGGCGATGCAGGCGCTGCTCAACAACGGCGACGAGATGCTGGTGCCCTCCCCCGACTACCCGCTCTGGACCGCGGCCGTCACCCTCTCCGGCGGCCATGCGGTGCACTACCGCTGTGACGAAGGGGCTGACTGGTATCCGGATCTCGACGACATCCGCGCCCGCATCACCCCGCGCACCCGCGGCCTGGTGCTGATCAACCCCAACAACCCGACCGGCGCCGTCTACGGCAGCGAATTTTTGCTTGAAGTGATCGAGATCGCCCGTCAGCACAACCTCATCATCTTCGCCGACGAGATCTACGACAAGATCCTCTACGACGACATCTCCCACACCAGCGTCTGCACCCTGTGCGACGACGTCATGGTGGTGACCTTCAACGGCCTCTCCAAGGCCTACCGCGCCTGCGGTTTCCGCCAGGGCTGGATGGTCATCACCGGACCCAAGGGTCGTGCCAAGGGCTATATCGAGGGGCTGGAGATGCTGGCCTCCATGCGGCTGTGTGCCAACGTGCCCATGCAGCACGCCATCCAGACCGCCCTTGGGGGCTACCAGAGCATCAACGAGCTGATCCTGCCGGGGGGCCGCCTGCGTCGCCAACGGGACAAAGCCTGGGAGCTTTTGAACGAGATCCCTGGGGTCTCCTGCGTCAAGCCCAAGGGGGCGCTCTACATGTTCCCGCGCCTCGACCCCAAGGTGTACGACATTCGCGACGACCAGAAGATGGTGTTCGACCTGCTGCAGCAGGAGAAGCTCCTGCTGGTGCAAGGCACCGGCTTCAACTGGCCTGCACCGGATCACTTCCGCCTGGTGTTCCTGCCCCGGGAAGAGGAGCTGGAAGAGGCTATCGGCCGTCTCGCCCGCTTCCTCAAGGGCTACAAGCAGTAAGCAAGGCTCATGAAAAAGGCTCCCGCGGGAGCCTTTTTGTTGTCTGTCGTTTTCTATCCGCGCCATCAGCCGTGCAGCAGAGCCCCGGCCACCAGTACCACCATGGTGATGAGAGCCGCCCCGATGATGAAGGGCAGCACCCAGCGCACGAAGCGATCGTAGGGGATCCTGGCGAGCGCCAGCCCCGCCACCAGGTGAGCGGCGGTGGGGGCGAACAGGTTGATCCAGCCGGAGGCGGACTGATAGGCGGTGATCACCAGATCCCGCGAGATGCCGGAGAAGTCCGCCAGCGGCCCCATCAACGGCATGGAGACGGTCGCAAGCCCCGAGGTGGAGGGAATGAAGAAGCTCAGGATGATGTGCACCAGATAGGCCATCAGGATGAAGACCGACGACGACAGCCCGCTCACCAGTCCCTCGGCCCAGTGCAGTATGGTGTCGATGATGACGCCGTGCTCCATCACCACATAGATGCCGTGCGCCACCGCCACCACCAGGGCAACCCCGATGAGATCCCGCGCCCCGTTGAGGAAGGTCGCCACGTAGTTGGACTCCGGCATCCGGTTGATGAGGGCAATCAGGATGGAGGCGCTGAAGAAGAGGGTGGAGAGCTCGTCAAACCACCAGCCCAGGGTGGGCAACAGATCGATGCCCAGATCCGACCAGGGCACCACCGCATAGATCATCAGCAGGAAGGTGCCGAAGAAGACCAGCATGGTGAGCTTCTGCTTGCCGCTGAAGGCGAGGTTGCCGCTCTTCATCTGGGAGAACTCGTCGTCATAAACGATATCAGCCAGCACGGAGCGGGACTTGTCCTGCTGCACCTGCCTGGCGTAGCGCATCACGAACCAGGAGGCGAAGATCACCAGCAGCAGCCACTGGATGACCGTAGCCCTATCCCCTCACCGATGGGGATACCCGCGAAACCGGAGGCGATGCCGGTGGCAAACGGATTGACGGTGGAGGCGAGCACCCCGACCCCGGAGCCGAGCAGGATGATCCCGGCCGCCACAATGCGATCGAAGCCCGCCGCCATCATCACCGGCACGATGAGTGCCCAGAAGGCCACCGTCTCCTCCGCCATGCCGAAGGTGGAGCCACCCAGGGCGAACAGGGCGATCAGCACCGGGATGAGCAGCCGCTCGCGCCCGGCGAAGGTACGCACTATGGCCCCGACCCCGGCATCCAGCGCACCGCTCTGCATGGTCACCGCCAGAAAGCCGCCGATGATGAGTACGAACAGTGCTACGTCCGCCGCCTTGTGAAAGCCCTGGATGGGCGCCTTGAGCACATCGAATACCCCCTGGGGTTGGGAAGGGAGCTCGGTGTAACTGCCGGGTACCGGCAGCAGTCGCTCGTCACCGCTGTAGTCGGCCACGGCCGCTGCCGCCACCGGCTGCTGGGTCTTGGCCGTCACATAGTTGTATTTGCCCGCCGGCAGCACCCAGGTGAGGGCCGCCATCAGGGCGATGATGATGAAAAGCAGGGTATAAACCGTCGGGAGCTGGCGCTTCTTGGGCGCCTCATGGGATGTGGTCATGACTTTCGTACCTCGGCGGTGCCGTCTGTGATCCGGACAGCGCAAGCCTAGCGGGTTTGTTCGGGGAAAAAGGTGATCGCGGATAATAAACCTGAGGCAACAGGTTGAGTCTGCTGCAAAAAAACAGGGCCCCGCAGGGCCCTGTCTGTGCTGGTGACCGACTTACAGCTCGACCACGTCGAATTGCACGTCCGGATTCACGTCCGCATCGTAGTCCACCTCGTCCAGACCGAAACCGAACAGGCGCAGGAACTCCTGCTTGTAGCCGGTGTAGTCGGTCAGTTCACTGAGGTTCTCGGTGGTGATGGAGGGCCAGAGATCACGGCAGGTCTGCTGCACGTCTTCACGCAGTTCCCAGTCATCCATGCGGATGCGTGCCTGCTCGTCCAGCGCCATGTCGGCGCCGTACAGGCGGGTGCGCATCATGCGGTCCACCTGCTCCATGCAACCCTCGTGGATGCCCTTCTCCTTCATGATCTTGAAGGCCATGGAGATGTAGAGCGGCATCACGGGAATGGCAGAGGAGGCCTGGGTCACAACGGATTTGAGGACGGCCACGTGGGCGGTCCCCCCCTTGGCGGCCAGATCGCCACGGATCGCGGTGGCGGCACGGTCCAGATCTTCCTTGGCTCGGCCCAGGGTACCATGCCAGTAGATTGGCCAGGTCAGGTCGGTACCGATGTAGGAGTAGGCCACGGACTTGGCACCGTCAGCCAGCACACCCGCATCGCGCAGAGCCGCCATCCACAGTTCCCAGTCCTGGCCGCCCATGACGGTGATGGTGCTCTGGATCTCTTCCTCATTCGCCGGCTCGACGGTGGCGGTGATGATCTGATCCTTGTTGGTGTCGATGGCGGTGGAGGTGTAGACCTCGCCGATGGGTTTGAGGGCGGAGCGCACCACTTCGCCGGTGTCCGGCAGCTTGCGCACCGGAGAGGCCAGGGAGTAGACCACCAGATCGATTTGACCCAGATCCTGCTTGATGAGCTCGATCACCTTGGCACGGCACTCGTGGGAGAAGGCATCGCCATTGATGCTCTTGGCGTAGAGGCCGGCCTCTTTGGCGGCCTTGTCGAAGGCGGCGGAGTTGTACCAGCCGGCGGAGCCCGTCTTGGTCTCGGAGCTCGGCTTTTCGAAGAAGACACCGATGGTGGCAGCTCCGCTGCCGAAGGCTGCGGCAATGCGGGAGGCCAGACCATAGCCGGTGGAAGCGCCGATCACCAGCACCTTCTTGGGGCCATTCTCGATGGCGCCCTTGGCTTGGGTGTAAGCGATCTGGCGACGAACATTGGCTTCACAACCAACCGGGTGGGTGGTGGTGCAGATAAAGCCGCGAACCTTGGGTTTGATGATCATGTGTTGTCTCTTATCCGTTTGATGGATGAAATCGGGGCATAAGATACCTCATTGCGGCCCGTTATGGTGCTCTGATGTGTTGAACTGCGGGGAAACAGGCAGGGATCCGTCGCTTTGTGCCGCCATGGCACACCCATTGCGCAGGAGATCTCCCCGCCATGGACCAGAGAGAGGCGACGTGAGGACCGGAATGTCACACCCGGAACGAGGCCGTTGTCTGACCTTGCGCCATGTACTAGTGTGCAAGGAAGAGGATTCAAGGAGGAGTCTATGTCACGCATGCTGGTCATCTCTCTCGCCTGCCTGGGGCTTGCCAACGTCCCCGTTGTCCAGGCGGCTGTCTATCAATGCGCCCGCGATGGGCAGATCACCTTCAGCGACATCCCCTGCAGCAGCGACGCCAAACCCATGGTACTCAATGTCTATACCCCCTCCCCCGAGGCGGTGGAGCAGGCGGCCAACCAGACCCGGGAGATAGAGCAGAGCCTGGCGAACGGCCAGAAACAACGCCAGGCCGAGGCTCTGCGCACCGAGATCGAGGCCAAAAAGCAGAAGATGAACAACGAGATGACCCAGATCACGGAGAACAAGGCAAGATCCCGCAATGTCTCCGCAGAGATGCAGTCGGTCACTACCCGATATCAGAAAGAGATTGAGTCCCTGAACCAGAAACTCTCTACCTTGCAGGCAAAATAAACACTCCCTGTTTCGGGACAGAAAATATACCGAAGCGGCAATGTCGTCACGGGTTCACACATGCCGGATATCCAAAAACTCACACCCTTGGCCGTTTATTTCTCACACCAGAGAGTCAGATAGCGGCTTTTTCCCGATCCCCGTAGCCACCTAATTTCACCGCGTTCCAGAAGACTCAACTTTATCCCCACCGAGATCCCTGACGTGCCACAGGGTTCATACGAGGGCGATATATAGGGGCATCGTGACAATTGTCAGTGCCAAAAGAGGCGCCTTCATGCCAATATTCCCTGGGGCCCAAAGCGGTCCACGAGATAAATAACCTTGGTACGAGACCCTACAATTAAGAAGCTATTTATCAACATTGAAAAATAAAAAGTTAATTTGAGTACGATGACGACTCATCAGGACGCAATGCTATTGTTAATTTACTCATATTTGGTCGTTATCCCATTCAAGGGTCTCATGGAGGAGCGCTGTCATGTTCTGGAATCAAAAAGCAAGCAAGGAAGCCAGTGAGCAAGCGGCAAGGGTGGTGGAGCTGGGGGCATTTGAACAGGCTATCCAGTTGCAGGTCCCCTTCGTCCAGTTCACCCCGGCGGGAGTGGTCACCTTCGCCAACGCGCTGTTTCTCAAGATCGTGGGATTTGAACGTGACGAGGTGATCGGCAAGCATCACAGCACCCTCTGCTTCCCCGACGACGTCAATACCCGGGATTACGAGACCTTGTGGCAGGATCTGCGCCACGGCGTCTCCCGCAGCGGCCGCTTCATTCGCCAGTCGAAATCCGGCAAGGCCGTGTGGCTGGAGGCGACCTATTTCCCCATCGTGATCGACGTCAAGGTGGTGCGGATCGCCAAGGTCGCCTCCGACGTGACCCAGCAGCAATCCACCCTGGAGCGCACCCAGGCCCTGCTGGCAGCCCTGGACAAGTCCCTGGCGGTCATCGATTTCCAACCCGATGGCACCGTCATCACCGCCAACCAGAATTTCCTCAACTGCTTTGGTTACCGGCTGGAAGAGGTGGTCGGCAAGCATCATCGTCTCTTCTGTGACACCGAGTTCTACCAGAACAACCCCCATTTCTGGCAGGATCTCGGCTCGGGTGACATCAAGTCCGGGCTTTTCATGCGTCTGGGTCACCGGGGGGAGAAGATATGGCTGGAGGCCACCTACAACCCCATCTTCAACCACGAGGGCAAGGTGGTCAAAATCATCAAGCTGGCGAGCGACATCACCGAGCGGGTGGAGAAATCCATCTCCACCCGGGAAGCGGCCCAGAAGGCGTGTGCCATCGCCAGCGAAACCGTCGCGAGCGCCGCCAGGGGGCGGGAGGTCATCGACAGGGTGCTCGACACCTCCTCTCACATCAACACCTCGGTCAATGCGGTCAGCAAACAGATAGAGCAGCTCAACCAGCAATCCAGGAGCATCGAATCCATCATCTCCACCATCAGCGGCATCGCGGATCAGACCAATCTGCTGGCCCTCAACGCGGCCATCGAGGCGGCCCGCGCCGGGGAACAGGGACGGGGATTCGCGGTCGTGGCCGACGAGGTGAGGCAACTGGCGGCGCGCACTTCCAGCTCCACCAGCGAGATCGTCACCGTCATCAAGCACAACTCGGAGATCACCTCCCAGATCACCCAGACCGTCTCCGTCGTCTCCGACAAGGCGGTGGCAGGTCAGGAGCAGGCCACCATCATCGCCGACGTCATCAAGGAGATCATCGAGGACGCCAACTCGGTGTCGGACACCGTCAAGAGCCTCTCCATCTGAGCGACAGCTGCCAATGACAACGGGGGGCCCAGGCCCCCCGTTGTCATTGCTGTCCGCCCACCCGACACCCGCTCAGCCATCCCCCAGGAGATAGTGTCTGGCTTCCTCGTCCGCCAGCGCGAGGGCGATGTCCCATAGCGCGGCGATGCAGAGCCCCTCCTCCCCCACAGCTTCCTCTTCCAGCGCCTCCAGGGCTCTGGCATCGGCCAGGGTAAAGGGGGGATGGTTCAACAGGCTTTTGGCCGCGGCCAGCAAGTGCATGTCGCTCATCGGTCGGCTCCTTCTTAGACAGCGTGTTTCCCTGCCCAGACTGTAGCCCAATGACGGCGACTCATCCCCCGGTGGCGACTGCCTGCGCACGCTTCCTGCCGGACGGCAGTTGGCCCACCCCGATGCCGGCCAGCACGGCGGCACAGGCCACCCATTGCAGGGCAGTGAGCGTCTCTCCCAGCAGCAGATAGGCGAGCAGCAGGGTAAAGACCGGTATGAGGTTCACATAGGCAGCCGCCAGGGTCACCTTCACCTGGGTCACCGACCAGTTGTAGAGCAGGTAGGCACCAAGTGTCACGAAGGCGCCGAGGAAGAGGATGACCCCCATGTCCTGCCAGGCCCAGCTCGCGGGCCAGGGCGCACTGAAGGCAAAGGGCGCGAAGAAGAGCATGCCGACGAAGGCCTGCAACGCTGTCAGTGTCATCACGCCGTAGCGGCTGGAGAGCTTCTTGAATACCACGGAATAGGTGGCGGCGCAGAGCATGGCGCCCATCTCCAGGCTGTTGCCGAGCAGGGCGTTGGGGGCGAACTCGTCTGCGCCCTCCCCCAACCCCAGCAGGGCGATGCCAACGATGGCGATGGCAAAGCCCAGCAGCTGGCGGCGACTCACCCGCTCTCCAAGCAGCACGAAGGCCACCAGAGCCACCATCAGGGGAAGCAGGGCACAGACCATACCGGCCTGGCCGGCACTGGTGTAACGCAGGGCGTTGACTTCAAGAAGAAAGTAGAGGCAGGGCTCAAGCGCCCCCATCAGGGCCAACCAGCGCCAATCCCCCTTCTGGTAAGTGACGCGGCCAAGCTGGCGGTAGCAGAGCAGCCAGCAACAGGACGCCACCCCCATCCGCATGAAGAGCACCTGACCGAAGGACCAGATTTCCAGCACATGTTTGAGGGCGATGAAGGAGCTGGACCAGAGCAGCATGGCCAGGGTCAGCGTCAGGGCGGGTAAAGGGCGCACAATGCCTCCATCTTAAATGCGAAAGGGGACTCCCTCCGACGTAGGTGGGAGGGGAATTTCGCCGGGGCGTCAGCCCCGCTGGTTTTGAATGTATTGCTTGATCACCTCCAACGGTGCTCCGCCGCAAGAGCCCG